>NZ_WPDC01000002.1:0-100687 GCF_035615595.1 Vibrio sp. R-1
GATAATCCATAATGCGAAGGAGAGGCCAAAACCTCTCCTTTTTGACAACAACGCAGTGCTATTACCTAGCGGTTTAACGCTGCAAGGCTAAAAGTTAAAGGGTATATTTCGTAGCTAAATTACAAAACGAATAATAATTAAAATAAGGTATAGGATGAGCACGCAAAGAATAGGCATCAAATGTGACAAGAATCACCATCGGACTTATTTTCCGTCTATTGGCAACTCACAATTGTAAACAATGTCGCTATTTTATTTTTATTTAAAATAACAAAATTGAGATATTGAGCATTAAAAATCAATTGACAAAATAAATAAGCGGAATTTGTATTAAATTTACATAACGAAAATTTGAAAGTGATCACTAAAAATTTGGAATATAACTAACATTTTAGCTACAAAGATCACAAAAAACCCGTTGGTGATTCCATTCGAAATTTGTGTGGTAGAGTGATTGTGTACTAAGCAATCAACGGTTTTTGCCGAACCGTTACTACGATTAAATTCAAACGGAACATCCAACGGGGGACGCGATGATATCATCAGACGCCAAGGTCAAGATACAAAATTTTGGCCGTTTCTTATCAAACATGGTTATGCCGAATATCGGCGCTTTTATTGCGTGGGGCTTTATTACTGCGCTTTTTATTCCAACAGGCTGGGTACCCAATGAGACGTTAGCCTCTTTGGTTGGGCCTATGATTACCTACTTATTGCCACTGTTGATCGGTTATACCGGCGGTAAACTGGCAGGTGGCGAGCGCGGTGCGGTAGTGGGTGCAATTACCACCATGGGCGTGATTGTCGGTACCGACATTCCCATGTTCATGGGCGCGATGATCGTCGGTCCTATGGGTGGCTGGGCAATTAAAGCGTTCGATAAAAAAATCGATGGTAAAGTGCGCAGTGGCTTTGAAATGTTGGTCAACAATTTTTCTGCCGGCATTATCGGTATGCTGTGTGCCATTATCGCCTTCTTCCTGATTGGCCCATTTGTGAAAGTGCTGTCAGGCGCATTAGCGGCTGGAGTTAACTTCCTCGTGACCGCTCACCTACTCCCTCTGACGTCCATTTTTGTTGAGCCAGCCAAAATTTTGTTCCTCAACAACGCGATTAACCACGGTATTTTCTCACCGCTGGGCATTCAGCAAGCCAGTGAAACGGGTCAATCTATTTTCTTCTTAATTGAAGCTAACCCAGGTCCTGGCCTTGGTATTTTGCTGGCGTACATGGTGTTTGGTAAGGGGACAGCTCGCCAAACCGCGGGCGGCGCGACCATCATCCACTTCTTTGGTGGTATCCACGAAATCTATTTCCCTTACATCCTGATGAATCCACGCCTGATTTTGGCGGCGATTGCGGGTGGTATGACCGGTGTGTTTACGCTCACCGTATTTAATGCAGGTCTGGTATCTCCAGCATCTCCGGGCTCTATTTTCGCGGTACTGCTGATGACCAATAAGGGCTCAATCTTAGGTGTAGTGTGTTCCATCTTTGCAGCGGCAGCGGTTTCTTTTACCGTCGCAGCCCTACTGATGAAAGCACAAACTTCAACCGAGCAAGATGGCGATAAAGACGCGTTGGTGAAAGCCACCTCGAAAATGCAAGAGATGAAAGCGGGCTCAAAAGGTCAAGCGGCACCGACGGCGACCCAAAGCAAAAAAATCGACATGGCGAATGTACAAAGCATTATTGTCGCTTGTGATGCGGGTATGGGCTCTAGTGCCATGGGTGCCAGCATGCTACGTAAAAAAATTCAGGAAGTCGGTTTGCCCGTTACGGTAACGAATATGGCCATCAACTCACTCCCTGCTCATGTGGATATGGTGATCACCCACCAAGATTTGACGGACCGTGCACGTCAACACGCGCCGAATGCCGAGCATATTTCACTCAATAATTTCCTAGATAGCGCGTTGTACAACCAGTTAGTGACTCAACTTCTGGCCGCAAAGCGCCAAGCGGCCAACGATAGTCAGCTGATCAAAGCTTCGATTTTGGCCGCTAACGATGACCGCTATGAAGTACAGCAGCCAAGCGTATTCCAACTGCAAAAAGAGAACATTCACCTTGGCCTTAACGCTAAAAATAAAGAAGAGGCGATTCGCTTCGCGGGTAACAAACTAGTTGAACTGGGTTACGTCCACCCAGAGTACGTCGATGCCATGTTCGAGCGTGAAAAGCTGGTTTCAACCTACCTTGGTGAGTCCATTGCCGTACCGCACGGTACTGTGGATGCCAAAGATCGCGTGATTAAAACCGGCATTGTGATTTGCCAATACCCACAAGGCGTCGCTTTTAGTGAAGACAGCGGCGATGTCGCCAAACTCGTGATTGGTATCGCTGCCAAGAATGATGAACATATTCAAGTCATTACCACCATTACCAATGCCCTCGATGACCCAAATGCTATCGATAAACTCACCTCCACCAAGGATGTGAGTGATGTATTGAGCATTTTGGCCACCAGCCAAGCGGCATAACCTTTTTGCTCCTGAGGCAAAACGAGGTCAGCAACGCCCCCTATGTGGCTGACCTCACCTCAGGCGGTGAGAGAAACATTCAACATTGAGGTAAAGATGAAAAAGAATGCAGTTCATTTTGGTGCTGGCAACATTGGCCGTGGCTTTATTGGCAAACTTCTGGCGGATGCGGACATTGCCGTCACCTTCGCCGATGTCAACGAACCCCTTGTGGATCAACTGAGCCATCAACAAGAATACAAAGTCAAAGTGGTCGGTAGCGAATGCAAAATGGAAACCGTTAGCCACGTCACCGCCGTCAACAGTGCTAGTGAAGCCTTGATCGAGCGGATTATCAAAACCGATTTAGTCACTACGGCGGTTGGGCCAACAGTGCTGGATATCATTGCCAAAACTATCGCCAAGGGTTTGAGCGCTCGCTTTGCCGCAGGTAATACGCAACCACTCAACATCATCGCCTGTGAGAATATGGTGCGCGGTACGACTCACCTTAAGCAGCAGGTGTATCAATTCCTCACTACCGAGGAGCAACAACAAGCCGATGCTTTAGTGGGCTTTGTGGATTCTGCGGTCGATCGCATTGTGCCACCGTTGCAAGCAGCTAACGACGATCCGTTGGAAGTGACCGTAGAAAGCTTTAGCGAATGGATTGTGGATGAGCAGCAGTTTAAAGGCGAGATCCCACAGATTGAGGGAATGGAGAAAACCGATAACCTGATGGCGTTTGTCGAGCGCAAACTGTTTACCCTCAACACAGGTCACTGTATTACCGCTTACTTGGGTTGTTTAAAAGGTCACCGCACCATCCGTGAAGCGATTGAAGATCCGAGCATTCATGCACAGGTGAAACAAGCGATGCAAGAGAGCGGCGAAGTGCTGATCCGCCGCTATGGTTTTGATCGCGCCCTGCACAGCGCCTACATCGAGAAAATCCTGACCCGTTTTGCCAATCCT
Source organism: Vibrio sp. R-1 (assembly GCF_035615595.1). Taxonomy (NCBI): domain Bacteria; kingdom Pseudomonadati; phylum Pseudomonadota; class Gammaproteobacteria; order Vibrionales; family Vibrionaceae; genus Vibrio; species Vibrio sp. R-1. The sequence continues at coordinate 3,438 of NZ_WPDC01000002.1, forward strand.
TATCTGGTGGATGAAGTGGATCGCGTTGGTCGTCAGCCGCTGAGAAAACTTAGCGCAAATGATAGATTAATCAAACCTTTACTCGGTACAATTGAGTACGGCTTACCAAACGGCATGTTATTGAAAGGGATTGCCGCAGCGCTGAAATATCGCAATAGCAGTGATCCCCAAGCCGTCGAATTACAACAAAGTATTGAAAAAGAAGGTGTTCGCTCTACACTTGCCCGCTATACCGGGTTAGCCGCCGGGAGTGTGGAAGCACAACAAATTGAAGCTCTCTACCAACAGATGGATTGAAGTATCAGGATAACCGTTTGAAAAAATGCGGTTATCGGTAGTCTTAAAATGTCGAGAGCTGTCACTCGCTCTCGACTCAACCCAACAACAGATCAGTTTATGGCAGAAAAAATTAACGAATCCGACATTCTGGAGCGCTTGAATCAGACCCACACGGTACGAGGATTCTTCATTACAACGGTTGATGTGCTAACCGAAGCCATTGATGCACTGATGCAACGTATTTTCCGTAAAGACAATTTCGCGGTGAAATCCGTAGTTGAACCACTCTTGCACGATACAGGGCCGCTAGGTGACCTAACGGTTCGCCTAAAACTTTTGTTTGGTTTGGGCGTCATCCCAGATGAGGTTTTCCACGATATTGAACACCTGATCAAACTGCGTAATCAGCTCAATCATGATGCCACCGAGTACCAATTCACCGACCCGCAAATTCTCGCGCCAATCAAAGCACTCAATCTGGTCAAAAAAATGGGCATGTTGCATTTAAACGTCGTGGAGCCAGACGACGATATTGACCTCAGCTTTTACCACCTGCAATTGCAACGCCAACAACAAGTGATCAAATCTGGTCTCTCTCTGGCCATCATTCAAATATGTAATGCACTCAATAAAGACAGCCCGTTTTAACGTTTAGGTGCACGCCGATTTCGCGTGATCTCCGCTCAACTCCCGCATCCATTTTTCATCTTGTCTGTGTATCGTGTTAGCCTGAGACTCATTTCTGATGACAGACGAGTGAAGCATGAAAATCGCCATGATTGGTCTGGGAGATATTGCCCAGAAAGCTTATCTTCCCGTATTGGCTCAATGGCCAGATATTGAATTGGTGCTCTGCACCCGAAATCCGAAAGTATTGGGGACTCTAGCGACGCGTTACCGAGTCAGCGCGACGTGCACCGACTACCGTGATGTGTTGCAGTATGGTGTGGATGCAGTGATGATCCATGCGGCGACCGATGTACACAGCACACTTGCGGCGTTTTTTCTGCATCTAGGGATCCCAACCTTTGTCGATAAACCATTAGCCGCGAGCGCACAAGAGTGTGAAGACTTGTATGAGTTAGCGGAAAAACATCGTCAACCACTTTATGTTGGGTTTAACCGCCATCATATTCCGCTCTACAACCAACATCTGCCCGAGCTGGCTCAACAAGAGTGTGGGGCGCTGCGTTCACTGCGTTGGGAAAAACATCGCCACGCACTACCCGGCGATATTCGCACCTTTGTGTTCGATGATTTCATTCATCCTCTAGATAGCGTCAACCTTTCGCGTCAGTGCAATTTAGATGACCTCCATCTCACCTATCACATGAGTGAAGGACTCCTCGCCCGCCTTGATGTTCAATGGCAAACAGGCAATACCTTATTGCACGCTTCGATGAACCGTCAGTTTGGCATCACCACTGAACAGGTGACCGCGAGCTATGACAATGTGGCTTATCAGTTTGATTCCTTTACCCAAGGCAAAATGTGGCGAGATAACCAAGAAAGTCGAGTGGCCTTAAAAGATTGGACACCAATGCTCGCCAGTAAAGGCTTTGACGCTATGGTGCAAGATTGGTTGCAAGTTGCAGCAGCAGGCAAACTACCCACTCATATCATTGAACGTAACTTAGCCAGTCACCAACTGGCTGAAGCGATTTGCCAGCAGATCACTCAGCAGGTAACCAAGGGCTAAACGTTGTCCCCACCAACGTTGCCCCCACCATAGAGAGAAGCGCTACGGTGGGGGCTTTGTCATTCGTCAGTATGCTTGTGATGTCGAGAGCACGGGGGACTTACCAGCTTTTTTCGCCCATGTTCACTTCAGCGCTAAGCTGTAAGCTACCGTCATCCGGTAAGACCGGATACTGCGCACGCATTTTCTCAATCACTTGTGAAGAGTGCGTCGAGCTATCCAAAGCTTGTTCAAATTTCACCAAATACTCTTTCGTGAAAGAGATGGCTTGCGTACCTTGTGGGATTTCATGGCCATAATGACCAGGGATCACCTGTTTGGGTTTGAGTTCGAGCATACGATCTAAGGTTTCTACCCATTCCATACGTGCTTGCTTGGTTTGGCTATCCGCAGTCCAAACATGCATATCACTCATTACTGCGACACCACCCAAAATCGTTTTCTCTGCAGGCAACCACAGATAGGCTTGCGGATGATTGAGCTGTTTGATCTCAATTTTGCCGCCATTGAGCACAAACTCAGTACGATTATCGACTTTAGGTACAATCACTTTTTGCGGCGCATTTTCAGCGAGGATGGGTCCCCAATACTCGATTTTGGCGTCTTTAGTCGCTTCAATGTGTTTGACCACACTTTCACTGGCTAGAACCGGAACGTTTGGAAAGGCTTCCACCAGAGGTTGTAGGCCAAAATAGTAATCCGGATCGCCCGCGCTGATGTAAATAGCGGTGAGTTCTTTGCCTGATTGCTTGATCATGTCGACCAGCTTAGCACCATCATTCACGCCAAATTGAGCATCAACGAGAATGGCTTGTTTCTCGTCACTGATGAGGGTTGAGCTGACGGGGAAAATGCCATGTTCACCTGGGTTATACGTTTGCAGCTCTAAAGCCGCTAAGCTTGAAAACGCGGGTAATAGCAGGGCTGAAGTCAAAAGGGTACGAGTAAGTTTCATGCTGGGGTCTCCGTGGTGCATCAATAGAGCTACAGTTTATTGTGCTTTAAGCTGAACAAATAGATCGAAACAAGAACATCACTGATTCAAATCAGTTAACTAATTGCGCAGGATTGCCTAAAGCCTCACAGTTCTTGGTCGTTCTTGCTGACTGACATTGAGCCCCTTCCTCGTCTTATGTTTGAATGGAGCGCAGACACAGAGGAATTTCAGTATGGCCGACAAACTTTCCACCTCCGCCTTGGCAAAAAAGCGCCAGCAAGATGCCAAACAGCTATTTCAGGATTTGAAAACCGCCGGTTACATCCATCGCCATGATGAGCAGTGGATATTGACCGATCTCGGTACCAAATTTGGGGGAGAATATGCCCAGCACCCTAAGTATGGGCGTTTTATTGTCTGGCCTGAGAATTTGCTGATCGACTTGCACGCCACTTCAGGCCAAACACTCACCGCTACGCAAGTCGGGGAATACTTCAAATTAAACCCGAAGAAAATGAATCAGTTATTCAGCGAATTAGGATGGATAGCGCGCAGCGAGTCGGGGTGGCACGCCACCGAGAGCGGCCTACGTGCCGGAGCGCAGCAGCGTGAAGAAAAAAGCTCAGGTAATGGATTTGTGGTCTGGCATGAAGCCATCCTGCGTAACCGCCACTTACGCCAATCTGTAGTGGAATTTCTCGGCCAAGAAGCACAATCTCACGCGACAGATAAATCTTATTCCAGCTTTCGCCAGAAGTTTGCTGCCAAACACCGCACTTTGGATGGGCACTATGTGCGTTCAACAGGTGAATTGCTGATTGATAACTGGCTGTATCTGGCTGGCGTGGTACACGCTTATCAGCGCCCACTACCGATTGAAGAGGAAGTGACCAGTGATTTTTATCTGCCAAGCGGCAAGGTCTATTTGCAATTTTGGGGAACAGATGAAGGTGACATTGCCCCGAGTGAACAACAAAAAACCCGCGCACTTTATCAAGCACACGGGTTAGCACTGATTGAGATCCAATCTCATGAGATCACGCAACTGGATGACATTTTGCCCGCAAAATTGCGTGAGTTCGGCATTAAAGCGTATTAACGAGTGCGATAACGCGCACGCGCGGCCTCTTCAATTGGCACCACAGTTTTACCAATCGGCGCCAATGAAATCACCGCCAGCTTTAAATGCTGCAGGGCAAACGGAATGCCGATGATGGTGATAAAACAGGCCACCGCAGACAAAATATGCCCCACCGCCAACCAAAAACCGGCCAAAATAAACCAAATGATATTGCCCAAAACGCCAAAACCGCTGGTACCAATGTCGGTTTGGTCAGTTAATTCATCACGGGAAATCGCTTCATAACCAAAAGGCCAAAATGAGAAATTGCCGATCACAAAACAAGCGCGTCCCCACGGAATGCCAATGATGCTAATAAACGCCAGTACCCCAACTAGCCACCAAGCCAATCCCATCACTATACCGCCACATAAAAACCAAATAATGTTGCCTAGTGTTCTTAACATTACCTTACCTCTCGTTGTTGACGGTGTTTCATGCGCCTAACGCTAATGCGGCGACCATGAACAGAAAATGAATGATCAGAAAAATCCATGCCATACCGCAGTCGCACCACTCACCAAACAGAGCGCCAGCGCCGCAAAGCGAATTTTTTCTTTTGGCAATGAGTGAGTGGTTTTACGGGCTAACACATAGCCCAGCCATGCGGCGGGGATCAGCGGCACAGTCAGTAGCACATGGTGCCACGTTAAAAAACCCGTCGGCCACTGCACCATCAAAGAGATGATCGAGCTAAACACGAAGAAGGCAGACAAATTACCGCGCAATTGATTAGCTTCTTGATGCTGAAGCAGGAGCGCCATTGGAGGACCACCGATGCCACTGCTGGTACCAAATACGCCGGAGAAAAAGCCCGCGATGCCCATCCGAGTTGGGTTCGGCTCAATGCGCAGTGGCAGCAAACTTACTGCCACCGCAAACAGCACCAACAAGCCAAGCCACAGCGCCAGCGCCTGCGTGGAAATCCACATCAGCAGCAAACCACCCACAATCGATCCCGGAATGCGCCCAATTAAGGCCATTTTTAAGCCGCCAATCGAAATACTCTCGCGATGTTTCATCGCATTGAGCACCGAAATAAACAGCGCGACTAAGCAGATCGGTGATGGCACATAGTCCGGCGAAATAAGAAACAGCAGCGGCGATGCAACGACCGCGAGCCCAAAGCCGATCGCGGTCTGCACAAAGGAACCCATGAAAACCAATAGCATGGCAATCCACGCACTCGCGCCTAAATATTCCATTTCGCTCCCTTGTACTGCGATGTATCGAATGACACTGACGGTATCAGTTCAGCAATATTTCGCAATAGAAACGCTTCGCCAGAATTGACCCTGCTACGGTGCACTGGCGCGCCCCAAGCTTTATGAATGCGCTCTTTGGCTGCCAGAGACGAGAGTAAGTTTCATATCAATTCCTTTTTAAACTGAAAGAAGGTGTTGTTGAATAAGTGGCTGAGGAGGAACGAGGAATAGCCAACACGATCGAGAGAAAAATTACGCTCGCGCCTAAAAGCTGCCCCCAAGTTAGCGCTTGATCAAGAATCACATAACCCAGTAAGCAAGCCGAAACACTGCTTAAAAAGCCAAGAAAGGACACCGTGACCGTTGGCAATTGCTCAATACCACGGAACCAGAGAAAGTAAGCGAGCATAGCGCCCACCACACTCAGATATCCGTAACCAAGGTAGTTAAGTGGGGTAATTTGCTCAGGAATGCCTTCAATCCACAGCGTGATGGGCAGCAAGAGCATCCCACCAAACAATAATTGCCAGCCAGTAAAACCGAGTGTAGACATCTCTTGAGGGCGTCCCCATTTTTTGGTCAGAACGACCCCAGAGGCCATACTGAGTGTTCCTAAACAGGCGATCAATAGACCTTGTATGCTCAAGGCTGCGGTTTGGTTAAGCACCAGTAGTCCAATCCCAATGACTCCAATGCCCCCTGCGATCCACTGCAAAGGCGTAATGCGTGTGCTCAGTAAAAACCAGCTCATTGTCATCACCAACATAGGTTGGAATGACATCACCAATGCTGCCATCCCTCCCGGTAATTCAGTGGCGGCAAAAAATAAACAGTAAAAGAAGAAACCAATATTAAAAAAGCCCAATACCGGCAAACGCCACCACCAATTTCCGGTTGGTAAGGTCCGAGCAAATAGGACTAACAATATTCCTGCTGGTAAAGCTCGTACTAAAGAAGCCATGAGTGGTGAGTGTGGAGGTAGAACTTCGGTAGTTACGATATAAGTACTGCCCCATACGATAGGGGCGATGGCAGTAAGCAGTATCGTTTTGATTCCTGACGTTGTATTCATTATTTACCCTATATAGTGGAATTTTTCTTCGATAAAAGTATCTCTTGAAAAAGATACTTTTTAGAAAATAATGGAGGAATGGTTTTCGATCAAGTATCTTTTTGAAAAGATATTTTAGGGGAGCGATATCATGTCATCAGAAAACACTATGTCAAATGACAAAGTGGATGCCATTCTTGCGCAATGGCGCAGTGTCAGGCCGGATCTGGATTGCTCATCGATGGGGGTCGTGGGTCGATTACGCCAAACAAATGGGATCTGGAAAACCAAGTTAGATCTAGTGTTTGATGGGTTTGGATTAAGCTGCATTGAATTTGATATTTTAGCGACTATCCGCCGTAATGACCGAGAGATCACCCCAACCGAGCTATACCAAACCTTGATGCTTTCTTCCGGCGCAATCAGCACCCGAGTTGAACAACTGGTGCAACGAGGTTTGGTACAACGCGTCGCGAGTGAACAAGACAGACGAAGCTGTAAAGTCACCTTAACAGAACAAGGAATAGAGTTAGTCGATCAAGCCCTGAATGCTCATGTTGCTAATGTGGATGGCATGCTGGGTGTGCTTACTGAGCAAGAAAGAAAACAACTGGGGCAGCTTTTGAAAAAAATTTTGCTGGCAGAATAAAAACACAAGCGGTCGCTTGCAAAGGCGACCGCTTATCTTAATGGCATCCAAATGTTGGGGGGCGAAGCAAGCTACTCAGTGACCAACGTAAAACCTTCGTCCAACCAACCGGTCACACCCCCAATCATTTTCTTCACTGGGCGACCTAATTTGGCTAAGCGAATCGCCGCTTTTTCAGTGCCATTACAGTGAGGCCCCGCGCAATAGACCACAAACAGTGTGTCCATAGGGTAATCGGCTAAGGTTTTTTCGTTCAAGCGTGAGTGCGGCAAGCTGATGGCGCATGGCACATGTCCTTCGGCATACAGGGCTTCACCGCGAACATCGAGTAACACAAAATCTTGTCTTTCATTGGTGATCGCGTGGTGCACGTCCCAACAATCGGTTTCAAACTGCGACAACGCTTCAAAATGCGCCAGAGCATCGGCACTGGACGCTGCGGGCACGCGAGATACGGCACTAGACATTCGACTTCTCCTTGTCGGTTTAATGAGCATGCAGTGTGCCACAGCGGTTAACGTACCGCCACTTCAGTTGCAAAATCATCAAGATTCAGCATAGCGACACGATCGGATAAGGCGTGCAAAGCAATACCATGCACCATCGCATCTACTGAGCTGCAGGCTTGTGGGAGCACACGAATTTGATATGGCGCGGCTTGTGGAGAGAGAGCTGTGTGGGTGATACAGTTTTGGGTCATCATTCCACACAAATAGAGTTGGCGCACGCCAAAGCGCTGCAGATACTCGGCTAAATCGGTATTTAGAAAGCTATCAGCGTGTGCCTTGACCACCACAATCCCTTCTGGAACGGCTTCAACTAATTTAGGATGTAACTCTGCACCCTCGGTATTAGCATTAAAAAATGGCGCACTACCTAGCTTTGGATCAGCAATATGCTGCACAAGAATAATCGGCATTTGATGGCGTTGCGCGATATCGACCGCTTGTAAAGTGTTATCGAGCACTTGCTCCGCTTGCCATTGTGGGTACAAGCCGTTGGGGAAATAGTCATTTTGAATATCGATGATAATCAGTGCAGATGAGTTCATAGTGTTCTCCTTAGTGAATCTATGACGTATTTTCTCGGTTTTTCTTCTTACGCTGCAGAGTCTAAAATGACACTTTACGGTTCAAAAACGACAAATCATCGATGACCTCTATATCAATCGCTATTGTGGCTTATCCGGGTTGTTTACTCTCCGCGGTTCATGGCTTGGATGAAATGTTCTGGATGGCGAACCGCGCCAGCCAAGAGCTTAATCAAACATTTCAGTTTGAAAGCCAGATTGTGGAGTGGCCAAATGCTCACTCTGCTTTGCTTGAGCAGTCTTATGCCGCCATCGTTTTACCGCCAAGCCGTGAGCAGATTGAAAGCATAGCATTCTCGGAAAATTTGCTTGATTGGCTGACTTGGCAACATCAAAAAGGAGCCCTGCTTAGTGCGGCATGTGCAGGGGTTTTTCTACTGGCTACTGCAGGATTACTGCGCCAAAAAAGTGTGACCACGCATTGGGGATTGGCACAAATTTTTTCACAACGTTTCCCAGACGTAACGTTAAAGAGTGACGAAATTCTGATTAACCAAGGCGATATCATTACCGCAGGTGGCATGATGTCTTGGATGGATTTGGGTCTGGAGTTAGTCGCACAATTTACCTCTCCTGCCATCATGCGTCAGGTAGGTAAGCTTTTGGTGATTGATACCGGAGCTCGTGAGCAACGTTATTACCAGCAATTTTCACCGGGTATGCTGCACGGTGATGATGTGGTTCTCCAACTTCAACATTGGTTGCATGATCACTATCACCAATCACACAGCATCAGTGAGTTAGCCGCACAAGCTCATGTCACACCACGCACTTTACAGCGACGGTTTATAAAAGCCGTAGGCTACAATCCGATCCAGTATTTGCAGCGTTTACGCATCCAAAAAGTGTGTGATTGGTTGGAATCCTCCACCCACTCTTTTGAATGGATTGCTCACCAAGTCGGTTATGACGATGCGGGAGCTTGTCGAAAAACGTTTTCTAAAATCATGGGGTTAACCCCAAGTGAGTTCCGACGGCGTTTTACTTCGCCCTCTCAAATGTAAACGCCGAAATAGCAAAACTCAGAAAGATGCCGCGCACCTTCCTGAGTTATCTAATGATTAAACCGCTTGTGTGGATTAGTACGCGACACCAATACGTTGGCGAGGATGCTCAGCGTATTCAAGCTCATCAATCAGCGCGACAGCATAATCTGCCACCGAAATGCGGCTGTTGCCTTCGCTGTCGGTCAGCAGTTGATCGCCGCCCACACGGTATTGGCCTTGTTTGTCGCCTGGGAAAATTTCGGCCGCTGGGCTTACGAAAGTCCAGTTCACATCGCTGTTGCTTGCGCGGAAAACTTCCAACGCTTCACCTTGTGCTAGAGCTTCACCTTTGTACTCTTCTGGGAAACCCGGAACGGTGACTAATTTCACGCCCGGCGCCACTTCCAGAGAACCCGCACCACCAACCCATAACAAACGAGCAACGCCAGCTTGTGGCAGCTCATTGAGTAGACGCTGCGCGGTTTTCGCGACCATTTCATGGTTGCCTGCGGCACGGCCGCCGATAGAGGCAATCACAGCATCCACGCCTTCTAGCACAGATTTGAGTGAGCTCTCTGGGTTTAGGATATCCAGTTGCTGTACCGCTACCCCTTTGAGGGTGACTTTGACTGGGTCACGAACGACAGCAACCACTTCATGTCCGCGCATTTTCGCTTCAGCCGCTAAATGGCTACCAATCCAACCAGATGCACCTAGAATTGCTACTTTCATTTTTTACCTTCCTCTTGAATCTATTTAGATGAGTGTGTTCAACGAGGATAAGTATAGTTTGTCGCATCGCGAGCGATAAATGCGCAAAAATGATGTACATTGTATCTAGTTAGTTTGCAAATGAGAGCACTTATGGATCGCCTAACTGCCATGCGCAGCTTTATTGAAGTCGCCAATACCGCCAGTTTTACCCAAGCGGCAGATAACCTAAACCTCAGCCGCTTACAGGTATCGCGCCATGTTCAAGAGATTGAGGATTGGCTTAAGCAGCGCTTGCTGCATCGCACGACACGCCGAGTCAGCCTCACCGCAGCGGGTGAGGAAGCACTACAACGCTGTGAGCAAATTCTCCATCAGACCATGGAGCTGGAAATGCGCGCACTGGAGCAATCAGGAGCATTACGCGGCAGCATTCGAATTTCTGCACCGATAGGTCTCACGCAAAACATGCTGCTGGATGCGGTACAGGCCTTTACCGACCTGCATCCACAAGTTCATTTTGATGTGCTTGCCTCCGATCGTTTTTCACAATTGGTCGATGAACGTGTCGATATCGCGCTGCGCTTTACGCAGCAGCCCGATGAAAATTTGATTGCGCGCCGCTTGCTTGAAGTCGGCATGGTGGTGTGTGCCACTCAGGAATATCTGGCACAACATGCGCCTATCGAATTACCACAAGATCTGACACACCATAACTGCTTAGTGCATATCAGTGGCAATAAATGGGATTTCGTAAAAAATAACGAGCAGTTTAGCGTTTTGGTCAATGGTAATATTCGCGCCAATGATATGGGCACCTTATGCCGCGCCGCATTAAATCATAAAGGGATCATTCGTCTCCCCTGTGATTTGGCCAATCCGCTGTTGCAAGCTGGACAACTGCAGGCGTTACTGCCGGACTATTATCTGCCAAGCAGTTCAATCTGGGCGGTGTATCTGTCGCGCAGTTATCAGACACCTTTGGTCAGACAGTTTATTGATTTTCTCGCCGAGCGTTGGCAAGAAGATTTGCTCTGGCCATAAAAGCCAATCCCCGATTCGATCGGGGATGCTTTCTAAGCATTAATAGCGGAACTGTCCCATTCGCTTGCTCAATTCCATCGCTTCGTCGGATAACTCATTCACGATGGCGTTCACTTCGCCGACTTGCACCGTCACAGACGCAGAAACATCCGAAATTGAGGTGATATTGGCGTTAATTTCTTCAGTAACACCACGCTGTTGCTCAGTTGCAGTCGCGATTTGGATATTCATCTCGTTTAATTCATTGAGCATATCGACAATCTGTTTGAGCATATCGGTATTGCTATGACAGGTAGCCACACCGCGAACCACCGTATTATTCGCCTCTTCGATACAGCTGACGACAGACTGAGTTTCTTTTTGTAAGCGATCAATTTTGGTTCGGATCTCTTCAGTCGAAGTTTGCGTTTTTGCGGCAAGATTACGCACCTCATCCGCGACCACCGCAAAGCCTCGCCCTTGTTCTCCAGCGCGAGCGGCCTCAATGGCGGCATTTAACGCCAGCAAGTTGGTCTGCTCGGCAATGGCTTGGATCACATCGAGTACCGAGGCGATAGATTGGCTTTCATGATTTAACCGTGCAATCGCTTCAACGGCCGAGGCCATTTGTTGGTTTATTGATGTCATATCGCGCGCAAGCTCATTGCCCACCGAGACACCGCCGTGGCCCTTTTGATTGGCTTCCTGCACAAAAGTGGCTGCTCGCTGTGCAAATTCAGACACTTCGGTAATCGAAGCGCTCATTTCATTTACCGCCGTTACCACCGAATCCGTACGCTGATGCTGCTCAGATACCGAATTACGCGTTCCAGTCATATTATGTGTAATGGTTTGAGTGTGAGAGTTGAGTTTGTCAGTCGTATGAGCGAACTGACAAATCGTATCTTGCAGATGGCTCAGCATACGGTTAAGCGCTTGCGCCAACTGTCGGATCTCATCACTGCCTTGCTCAGATAACCGCACCGTTAAATCATTATCTCGACTCATCCGTTGAATTTGGCTTATCGAATCACGAATCGGTTTAGAAATTCCATTCCCCACCATCCATGCCGCAAGTGTCGCAATGACTGCGCCGATCACGATGGCGATCAGCACTTTCATAATCAGTTCGTCGGAAAGCTTCGCAATATCGGCTAAGGCTTCATCGGCCTGCATTTCAGTGACTAACGCCCAGCGTAACCCTAATGCATCAAGCGGCGTGTATGCTGATAGTAACTGCACACTGGCATGCGTACTCTCCATCGTTAATCCACTCTCGCCTCTCAAAGCCTTATCCACGGCTTGCGAACTGACCTTAAGCAAACCAATCGCGGATTGTTTACTGCGGATCTGATTGATTGCCGCTCGATCACCCGTTAATGAATTCAATGTCCCGATGAAGGCAGAAGCATCTTCCAACAGTAAACGGGGCTGACTACGCATCAGGTGATCACTGCCCACTAAATAGCTCTGGCCTGTATTCCCAAGCCCGTTTTCTTTCCAACGGGAATCGAACGTCATAATGCTATTAATTTCATCCACTGGCATTTGAAAGATCAGTACTCCAACTCGAGTGCTACCGTTAAAGATAGGGGTCGAAATAAATGAAGCCGCCGCCTCATAAGAGGGATAGTAAGGTGCAAAATCGTCAAGATAATACTGATTATTGGCTAAGGTCTTGGCTTGCACATAAGCCCTTGCTAGTCCGCTCTCTTTGTATGGACCGCTCAGTAAATTGGTCGCAAAATCAAGCTCTTTGAATACGGTGTACACCACATGACCGTCATTATCGACCATAAACACATCATATAAACCGAACTGCTCTAGATACTGCTTAATCCCAGGATGGTACTTCTGATGCAAAGCATCATAGGCGTTACCTAGCGAATCACTCTCCCACTCATGCTTAGCGCCAAGCGGGTTAGGGTTGCTGGCAATATAACGGGCTTGTAACGCTGCCGCGGATCTGGATAACAGATTCAAACGCGCTAACGGGTTCGCATCTTGGCCGTCGTTTAACTTCTGATAATTCTGACCAAATTGAGTGGTGTAATAGTCTTTTAGGGCACTGAGCGAAGAAGCTGGCACCTGTTCAACGGGGTAAGCTTGGTAGGCTTGAGTCAAGCCTTCCATTGCCTCCACAGTGGAGACCATATTGGCTAAGGTCACAAGTTGCCCCGCTACTCGTGTTAAATAGCGTTCAATCTCACTTTTTTTGGTTTCACGAACCGAAAGGAGTTGGTTCGAGGCTCGTTCATAGATCGCTTGTTTAGACAGAGTGGCGGCGCTCCAACCCACCCACACTCCTGCAATCACGACCGAAAAAATGGACAGCAATGTCATAGACAATACGATTTTGTTGGCAATTTTCATGCTTTTCCCCTGAGAGACTCAGTCAGATATAGAGGTAAAGAGTCGCCAACGATACGTCATAAAACCAAAACTTCTTTGTTATAGGAATAAAGACTCATTGCAAGCATAGTCATCCCCTATTCCATCTACCAAAAAATACCGCAGAAATTGTCGTTATCCGGCCAACCCATAGTCAACGAGTTGATTATAGTTCAAAAAAAGCGACCCTTTCAGGTCGCTCAATTATGTTGTTCAAATATACCCTTCCTACTTGAAGCTGCAGCGGTGCTAGCAACATTCGCCCCCCCCATTCACATAATCTATCTATGCTCATGGGGATTACTCATTTGCCGCCTACCTGCAACGCCAAGTAGTTTGGGTATAGGGGCTTAATCGCACTTTTTTGATTAACTAGGGCTGTTGTTTGGTCGGTGCCAACGCAATCTCACGAATGCACACGCTTTGTGGCTGCTGATAAGCAAACAGCACCGCACGCGCCATATCATCCGCAGCCAACACACCGCCCATATCCACTTTCCAAGCATCGTAGCCCTCTTTAATTTCGCTTGATGTGGTGTGTGAAAGCAGTTCCGTTTCTACCGCTCCCGGAGCAATCGTGGTCACGCGCACATTGCTGGCGGCCACTTCCTCACGCACGTTTTCAGAAATCGCATGTACCGCAAACTTAGTTCCACAGTAAGCAGCATGATTCGGGAAAGTTTTCTTACCCGCAATAGAACTGATGTTCACGATCGTACCGTGGTTGCGATCTTTCATATCGGCCAACACGGCGTGCATACCATTGAGCAGGCCTAGCACATTCACATCAAACATGCGCTTCCATTCATTCGCTTCTTGAGTATCAATCTGCCCAAGCAGCATGACACCGGCATTGTTCACCAGCAGATCCGCAGGGCCATACAGCGCTTCGGCTTTCGCAATCGCAGCCACTAAGGTCGCCGCCTCTGTCACATCCACTTTTTCACACAGTGTATTGGGCAGGTTCAGTGCTTCTAAACGCTCCACACGGCGTGCCACCAACAGCAGTGGATGACCCACTTCACTGAAACGGCGTGCGATAGCTTCACCAATACCAGAACTTGCACCTGTAATAACGACTAATGATTTCATGGGATTACCTTATTGATTCTTAAAAAAAGTCTCCTGAACACAGGAGTACGTTGCAATGCGTGCAGTCTAGGCGAAAGCAGATTGTTGATATATAGTCGACAGGTTCACAAACTGTTGCCGAATGATGACAAATAAAAGAGACTCTCAATGCAACTTAACCAACTCAATCTGGCCGACATTCGCGCCTTTGTACTGATTGCCAAACTCGGCAATTTCACTAAAGCCGCGGAAGAGCTGGAGGTTTCTCGCTCACATGTTTCCCGCCAGCTGAGCCAGTTGGAAAACAGCATGGGCGTCACTCTTGTCATCCGTACCACACGCAGCCTTTCGCTCACGGATGCTGGGGAACTCTTCTATCGTCAATGTGAACAAGCCTTGAGCAGTATTGAACAAGCCGTGTTAGCCGCTGTAGATGATGTGCAAGAAGCGCGCGGGGAGCTACGCATCAACAGTGTGGGCGGGCATATTGGGGAAGAGTTAATTGCCGACATTTGCAGTGCTTTTATGCAGGAAAACCCCGATGTGCGTATTCACCTTGATTTCAGTAGTCATCGCGTTGATTTGATTGAAGAAGGCTTTGACGTGGCATTTCGGATGGGAAAATTAGAAGATGCCAGCTTCGTAGCGCGTAAACTCACCGAAATCCGTATGAGCACACTCGCAAGCCCCACGTACTTTACCCTGTGTGGTCAACCTCAACATCCCAAGCAACTCGCCGATCATCGCTGCTTAACCGGTTCGGTAAAACGTTGGAGCTACCAACACAAAGAGACGAAGCAAACTCTCGATGTGCCAGTCGATGGAGATTTACAGTGTAAAAACGGCCGAGTGTTAGTTCGAGCGGCATTGGCGCATAACGGCATCATTCGCGTACCCACTTTCTACTGCAACCAAGAGATCGCTCGCGGCGAGTTGGTCGAAGTGTTTCAGGATTGGCATATCCCGAGCGTTGAATTTTCCCTCATCTACCATAAAGACAAATATCAACCAGTACGCTTAAAGCGGTTTATTGAGTTCAGTAAGCGTTATTTTGAGCAGAGTGTCATCGAATAAATCGGCGAGTCATGACTCTCGCAATACGGCAGCATAAAAGACTGGTCAAGTTCGGCGCGCTTAGCGACAATACCGCACTTTGAATGACAACGAATGAGAAATACCATGCGCAGTTTTATCCTTCGAGCTCGCTCCGCACCGACCGATAGCCAACGCCTACTGGACGAAATTGGTGGTAAATGCCATACCGAAATTTTGGCGCACTGCATGATGAACAGCCTGTTTACCGCGCAGTCACATCGTGAAGATGTGGTGATTCATCTGGTATTGGAAAGCACGCGCGATTATTCACGCACCATCACCGTCGAAGCGAATGAAATCAGTGATGTGGGCGGATTCCATGAAGCGGCGTTGATTGCTCTATTGGTGAAAGCGCTGGATGCCTCAGTTGGCATGGGCAAAGAACAAACGCGTGTGGTTCAGCCGGGTTTAACCGTGCGCACCATCAGCTTTGAAGCGCTACTCGGTGAGCTGGCGGAGCATCATTCGCTGTACATGATGGATAAAAAAGGCGATTCCATTCGTGATATTAAGATTGGCCCGAACCCGTGTTTTATTCTGACCGATCACATCCCAATGCCGAAAAAGAGTGGAAACTCGATGAAGCGTCTTGGGGTAGAAAAAATCAGCCTTGGCCCCAAAATGCTGTTTGCTTCACAGTGTGTCACCCTCATCCATAACGAGATTGATCACCAAGAAGCAGGGTGGTAATTCCAACCTTCATCAATCATTAACAGCCCTGATGAATCTGTTCGTCAGGGCTGTTTTTTCTTCGCTTAAGCCAGTTTCAGATCAAACTGAATGCGGTATTGCACCATATCTTCAATGGTCAATACGGGCATATTGTGCAGTTTGCCAAACGCGATGATTTCTGGCGTTTTTGCCATGCTGCCATCTGGGTTGGTCAGTTCACACAATACACCGGATGGCTGTAAGCCTGCCATCTGCATCAAATCAACCGTACCTTCGGTATGACCACGACGCGCCAATACCCCACCCGCACGAGCACGTAGTGGGAATACATGGCCGGGACGCGCCAAATCTTCTGGCTTTGCTTGTGGGTTGGCGGCGGTTTTGATGGTGGTGACGCGATCTTGCGCCGAAACCCCCGTGGTTACGCCATGTTTGGCTTCAATCGATACCGTAAACGCCGTTTGGTTCGCACTGTTGTTGTTGACCACCATAGGCGGCAGGGCTAAGCGATCGGCTTGTGTTTCCGTTAGGCACAAACAGACAATGCCGCTGCATTCACGGATCATGAGCGCCATTTGCGCCGTAGTAAGAGATTCTACTGCGTAGATAATATCGCCTTCGTTTTCGCGATCTTCATCATCGAGCAGCAGCACACCACGCCCTTCACGTAAGGCTTGCAGTGCGTTTTCTACACGAGTAATGGGGTCGCCGAATTCGGCAAGTAATGAGGACTGATTCATGGTAATACTCCAAAAAATGACCAGAATCAGGGCTTATGAGGGATCAAAATCCAAAACGAAAAGCACTGAAAACCGAAAGATGTAGCAACGCCGCACCTTGAGATTCAGTGTGTTTGTCATTCTCTCTCATCCGGACTGTAACCGTCGGCTCTGGCTTCTCACCAGATCTGCTGACCTCGACGAATCGAGCGCTCGTGGGCTCGCCTTGCGGCATACCACCGGTGGGGAATTTCGCCCCGCCCTGAGAATATTGTTGTGTTTCAGACGATTCTGAAACGCCGCCTAGTGTAGTCAGTTCAACGAGCGGTGAAAAGCGTTACGGACAAACTTGTTTTGAATATCACCGTTTTTGAGCAAGAAAAGTCGATGAAACAGAAGCATCAGAGAGAAAACCGCGCGGATAGAAAAACAGCGCAGACTCGCTGCGCTGTTGACCTGATAGCTTAAGCTTTAAACCCGATCAGGCGTGTTTCAATGGGGTATTTTGCTGTGAGCGAGAGATCGCACCGTACAGCACCCAACCGAAGAAGGTGGCAATCGAGCCGAGCATGACCGCGGTTTCACCGGAACTGTACAGCGCGTAGAAGCTGTACATGGCACCAATAAAGGCCATTACGTTGGCGACTTTCGCTTGACTCACCGGTACATTGAGCTGCTTTTGCATCACACCCAGCGCAGCCATAGAGAGGATGTACGGAATGATGTTGGTCACAACCGCCAAATTCACTAACGCCTCAAACTGCTTATTGAGTGAGGGACTGATGGTCATCAAACTCAACACAGTTTGAATCGAGACGATGGTCAGCATACCTAGTACAGGGGCATCGGCTTTGGTCACTTTAGAGAACAATTTAGGGAAGAAACCTTCATCGGCCGAGGCTTTAAACACTTGCGCAATGGTAAATTGCCAGCCAAGCAGTGAACCGGTACAAGACACAATCGCACACGCCATGACAATCGCGCCCATGGTTGGGTTGAACATCTGCGCGAAAGCCAGACCAAAGGGTGCGTTCGAGTTAGCCAGATCCGCGTTTGGCACAATCCCAGCAATCACGTTGGTTGAGATGATGTAAATCACCGCAGCACCCAAGGTGCCGCCCATGACCGCAATCGGTACGTTTTTCTCTGGGTTTTCCACTGCATCAGCATTAGCACACGCCGATTCCAAACCCAAGAATGCCCACAACGTCATTGCAATTGAGCCGCCGAGCGCTTGGAAAAATGGCAAACCATGTGGGTTCCATGCCGCGCGATACAATTCAAAATCAAACCAGTACCAACCGATGATGGATACCCCAATCACCGGAATGATGATGCCCCAAACGGTAACACTGGAGACTTGGCCAGTAATGCGCGCACCACCAAAGTTGGCCACGGTGGCGACCCACAATACCAAAATAGTCGCAATACAGGTTTCAATCGGCGTGAGATGAAAATCAAACAGCACATCGGCATAACCGACAGCGGAAATAGCAATCGCCACGTTGGCAATCAACAAGGAAACCGCGTAGGTATAGTTGGCCATAAAGTTGCCGCTGCGGCCAAACGCGTATTCGGCGTAACCGCCCATACCACCGGATTTTTTACTGAACATACCGCATTTTGCAAAGGCAAACGCCAAGGCAGTTGAACCTGCGGCAGTGACTAACCAAGATAAGATAGAAATGGTGCCAACTTGGGCAAGCTGAGTCGGCAGCATAATGATGCCCGACCCCATCATGTTAACGATGGTCAGGATGGTGAGTTGCACTACACCAATTTTGTTATTGGATTTACTCATGATATTCCCCTTCTATGGGTCTTTTCGTGTTGTCATCGGGGCAGAAACCTCTGCCCCGATGCCCCGATTAACGTTTCAGTACATAGCCCATGGCTTGCACTCGTCCCTCGCCTGTCGGCTCCAGATACACCCCTTGCAATTCAGGCGCAAAACCCGGCAGCAAGTTAATGCCTTCTTCTAGAGCGAGGAAGTAACGCTGTACTGAACCGCCCCATATTTCTCCCGGAACCACACACAACACACCCGGAGGGTAAGGCAGTGCGCCTTCAGCGGCGATACGGCCTTCCACTTCACGCAGTGGGACTAGCTCAACCTGACCACGTACAAAGGCCAAGTTCGCTTCTTGTGGGTTCATTACCGCACGTGGGAAATAACGCGCGCGGAACATCTCTTTTTGCAGCTGTTTCACATCATGGCTGACATACAGATCGTGCATTTCCTGACACAACTGACGGATGGTGTAGCCTTTGTAACGTTCGCGATTCGCACGGTACACGTTCGGCAATACTTCGCTCAGTGGTGCATCTTCTTCAATCAAGCGTTCAAAACGAGCAATTTGTGCCACTAAATGCTGCATCTTCGCCATATCTTCGGCTGGGGTGAGCAAAAAGAGGATCGAGTTCAAATCGCACTTCTCTGGGATGATGTTGTTCTCACGCAGGAAGTTGGCCAGTATGGTGGCCGGAATACCAAAGTGCTCGTATTCGCCGGTTTCTGGGTCAATCCCCGGTGTTGTCAGCAGGAACTTACAAGGGTCAACGAAATACTGACCATGTTCGTAACCTTCAAACGCATGCCATTTCTGACCCGGTTCAAATTCAAAGAAACGCAAATCATCGGCAATTTGCTCGGTGGGGTGAGATTGCCAAGGTTTACCGTCGATCATTGGTGGAATGAACGGCTTGATGTATTTGCATTTTTTCATCAACAGCTTACGGGCTTCGATACCGGTTTTCACCGCTTCGCGCCATAGGTAGCGGCCACTATCCCCTTCATGCATCTTGGCGTTCACATCGAGCACCGCAAACAGCGGGTAGAATGGGCTTGTTGAAGCGTGCAGCATAAAGGCATTGTTAAAGCGTTTATGGTTGCAGTAACGCTCTTGGCCTTTGATGTGGTGATCTTTCTTGTGAATTTGCGAAGTTTGCGAGAAACCTGCCTGCTGTTTATGTACAGACTGAGTGACGATGATGCCCGGATCTTCAGGCTTCAGATCGAGAAGAAGTGGCGAGCAGTCTTTCATCATGGGAATGAACTGTTCATAGCCCACCCATGCAGAGTCAAACAGGATGTAGTCACACAGATGACCGATGCGATTGACCACCTGACGCGCGTTGTAAATCGTGCCGTCGTAAGTACCGAGCTGAATGATGGCAAGACGGAATGGGCGTTTCGCTTCCGCGCGGCTTGGGTCGACATTACGTACCGCATCACGCAGGTAAGATTCGTTAAAGCAGTGTGCATCAATCCCGCCGATAAAACCAAATGGGTTACGCGCCGTTTCTAAGTAAACCGGAGTAGCCCCCGCTTGAATTAACGCACCGTGGTGGTTGGATTTATGGTTGTTGCGGTCAAACAGCACCAGATCTCCCGGTGTCAGCAGCGCGTTACACACCACTTTGTTGGAGGCCGATGTGCCGTTGAGTACGAAGTAGGTTTTATCCGCGTTGTACACTTTCGCAGCATAAGCCTGCGCATCATGTGGGGCGCCTTCATGGATCAGCAAGTCACCCAAACGTACGTCCGCGTTACACATATCCGAGCGGAACAAGGTTTCACCAAAGAAATCAAAGAACTGCCGACCAACCGGGTGCTTACGGAAGAACTGACCGCCTTGATGACCAGGGCAAGCAAAGGTCGAGTTACCCATGTCCACGTATTTTTTCAATGTACCAAAGAAAGGTGGCAACAAACTTTCTTGATAACGACGCACGGCAGTTTCCACTTGCTTACCGTAGAACTCGACTTTGGCATCACACAGCTCAAATACCCCGGTGATATCGGCGCAAAAATCATCTGGGAATTGGTCTTCGCAGCACACAGCAACAAAGATCGGCAGTTTCAAACCGGTCGCATTCATTTTATCTATGATGCCGTTTTGTACGTCTTCGACGGAAACCACCGCCGCACCAATGTCACAGAAGTCGGTTTTCAGTACATCCACCACTTCTCGTTGAGTGACGAAGCAAGAGCGAACCGATAAACTCGTAGCAATTTTTAATGAATTCATATTTAGCCTTTCTTATTTTTTTGATTAAACGAATTCCAAGCCAAATTATTTTTAGCGTGCAGGAAATCGCTCAGCAAAATAAATATTGCCGTCACAAAGGCTGAGATAGAAATAATGGAGAGCCTCAGCCTAAGAACCTGTGAATATTCTTTTGCTTAATAATGATATTTTTTCTTGGGCATACCTAAAAATTCGCTCAGTTACGGTAAGAGCAGGCAAAACCAACATGATCTCACATCACGCCAAAGGGCGTGAAAAATCCATGAATATGCCTTAATATCTCAACATGAGGAAAGCAGGTATAGGACGAATCTTTAGCTGGCAAGCAGCCTAAAGCACTCGTTACAGATGAGATGTCGATTGGGTAAAGAAAGAGTAGTCAAAGTAGTCACGGTGAGACGGCATCATGATGTGCCGAGTCCTGCGAATGTGTGCCATGATTTTTGATTTCTTTTTCATATACAACTCCGTTACAAATAATCAAGAAACCAGTTTACGTCGTTTTGCTTACAAAGCAGGCGCATTCTATACCCCACGGAAAAATTAAAATTTGACCATTATCACACCTTAATACGCATAGATATATATTTTAGATTTATTTACCAACAAGAATAGGTATTACCATATATATCCTAGGAATTGAGCAAAACTATAAGAAAATAATATAGCGGAGAACAAAATAAACAGAACAACGCACTATCAAACACTCGTAATCCAACCGGATAAAATGCAACATTAACAACAAATGCCACATATTTAATGACATTCAATAACACTGCTGTTTTTCAATTTGACGTGAGATCCTGCTATACCCAAACTACTTGGAGTTGCAGGTAGGCGGCAAGTGAGTTCATCCCCATGAGCATAGATACACTATGTGATTGGGGTGAACGAACGTAGCCAACACCGCTGCAGCTTCAAGTAGGAAGGGGATCGCATCAAGCCAGACGCTGGCTGGCTTGATATAGTGAGCGACATCAGAAAGATTAGCGCCCAAAAAATCGAGTGAGGACGCGTAACATCGATTGACGATAAGTCAGCAGCCAACCACTACGTGGCAACCACGCGGCTGAACGCAGCACCGTCTTACTGTGCGAAAAAGTCTTAAAGCCTTCGATTCCGTGGTAATGCCCCAGCCCTGATTCACCAATGCCGCCAAATGGCGCATCATCCGCCGCAACATGCATTAAGGTATCGTTCACACACGCACCACCACTGTGGGTACGCTGCAAAATATGATTAGCCAGATGGCTCTCTTTGGTCATCACGTACAGCGCCAATGGCCGTGGGCCTTGATTGACTCGCTCAATCGCTTCTTCAATATTGCGATAACCGATCACCGGCAGGATCGGGCCAAAGATCTCTTGTTGCATCACCAGCATGTCATCACTGACTTCGGTTAATAGATGTGGCAGCATCTGCCTTGCTTCGAGTTCTACTGTTTTGCCCACCACAGTATTAAGTTTGGCGCCTTTTTGCTGCGCATCGTCCAAACAGTGCTGTAATCGGTCAAACTGCGCTTGGTTAATGATTTGTGTCACATCCATACGACCATGACGGATAAAACGGCGCGCAAAACGCTGCAAATAAAGCTCAACGAAGGTCGCGACTTTCGCTTGCGGCAGCATGACGTAATCTGGTGCAACACAGATCTGCCCGGCATTGGTGGTTTTACCCAGCATGATGTTATCCACGCTGCGCGCGAGATCCGCATCGTCAGCGATGATCACTGGAGATTTGCCCCCCAACTCTAACGTCACAGGTGTTAAATTTTTCGCGGCCACTTGCGCCACTAACTTGCCCACTGCGGTTGAACCCGTAAACAGCAGATGATCAAATCGCAAGGCACTAAAAGCCGCAGCAACCTTCGCATCACCTTGCACGCAAACCGCGATATCGCCTAACGCGGCAATCACACGCGCTAACACCTGATTGGTGGCAGGTGTGTACTCGCTCAATTTCACCATCACCTGATTCCCCGCAGCAACAGCGGTGATCAGTGGTGCAATACTAAGCAAAATAGGAAAATTCCAAGGTACCATTACCCCCACCACACCCAAGGGCTGAAATTGCACTTCAACACGCGAAGGCAGCAGCATCCATCCTGCATGTCGCCGCTGCGGCTTCATCCACTTTTTCAGTTGCTTAGCCGTGTAATTGAGATGATTTAACGTTGGCAGTAAATCGCACAGACCGCTATCAAAACGACTACGGAAACCATAATCTTGATTGACTGCGGCAATCAGGGCTTCGTTTTCACGCAATAAAGCCTGTTTGAGCTGGGTTAAACGTTGCAAACGGTGGGTCAAACTCGGATAAGGCGTATTGGCATACTGCCTTTTTAGGCGCGTAAATTCAGCCTGCAAAGCTTCGATTGCTGACGAGATTTCTGGTGACTCAGCACGAGACACCACAGAGAGTTGAACCATAGTAAACTCCGCAGAAATAAAATATACCTAAAGGAAAGTGAGTTCATCCCCATGAGCATAGATACACTATGTGATTGGGGTGAACGAACGTAGCCAACACCGCTGCAGCTTCAAGTAGGAAGGGGATAAGCCCCCCTCGGGCGTAGAGTATCTTAACTTGGCAAGCTGTAAATCAGCTCAGGGTTGATACCAAAACTGGTTTTGTGCTCTTCAATCACAAACTCACTACGAGTTTGAATCACGCCGGGTAAAGAGCCCAGCTTGCCCGACATAAACGCTTGATACGCTTTCATGTCTTTGACGCGCACTTTAATCATGGTGTCAAAATCACCAGAGAGCGAGTAACAGGCTTCGATTTCTGGGATATCCGCAACAGCATGAGCAAAACGTTCAAAAATTGAGAAGCTGCTTTGATCAAGCCGAATATGGATAAAGACCTGCACATCCAAGCCTAACTTTCCCGGATCGAGATCCGCGTGGTAACCGCGAATGTATCCCTCTTTTTCTAAACGTTTTACCCGCTCTGAACAGGGCGATGTCGTGAGATTCACCAACTTGGCCAGCTCAACGACCGGTAAACGCCCTTTGGCATGTAAGATCCGCAAAATATCGCGGTCAACTCGATCCAGACTCATACAGCAACATCCTTTGACTGTTTAGACCCGAATACAATACTGATAACCCCCAATCGGCAGAAATAGTGTGCGGCAAGGCGTGATGTACCTCACGCAAAAGGGCATCTCACGATGCCCTTGGTTTTCTCCTTGCGACTGAAGCGGCTAACGTGTCCGCCCGTTTCCAGCCAAATCACGCGATTTTGCACCGCTGTAGCTTATAGCTTAAAGCGTGAAATCTCCTTGTTCAGCTCTTGTGCCATCGCATGCAGTGATTTCGCCTGCTGTACGGATTGCTGAGCTTCTTCGGCTAACTGGTCGCTCACTTCACGGACGGATTCAGTATTCACATTGATATCCGCCGTCACTAACGATTGCTCTTCCGCCGCTGAAGCGATTTGCGTCGCCATATCGCTGATCTGCTGAATCGCTTCACTGATCGCTTGCAAGCTTGCTCCGGTTTGGTTGACATCCGCGACACTGGTTTCCACCAACTTATGGCTTTCGGTCATTACCGATACCGCAGTGGTAGTGACTTTCTGCAAGCCAGCAATCTTAGTCTGGATCTCTTCCGTCGATGCGTGGGTGCGCTGTGACAGCACACGGACCTCATCCGCCACCACCGCAAAACCGCGTCCTTGCTCTCCGGCACGCGCCGCTTCAATCGCGGCGTTCAATGCCAGCAAATTGGTCTGTTCAGCGATGCCACGAATGGTCGACAAGATGGTGGAAATTTCATTGGCATGCACTTCAAGCTCGCTGATGATGCGCACCGCGCCAGTTAACTCTTGGGCAAGCTGGTCAATCGACTGTTTACTTTGTTGCATTTGCGCAAAGCCATCTTCGCCCAATTGCACCGATTGAGTGGCGTTTTTCGCGGTATTTTCGGCATTGCTGGCGATCTCAGCTGTCGCCGACGCCATTTCCGTCACCGCTGTCGCGACCATAGTGATTTCATCTTGCTGGGTACGAATGCGTTTGCTGGCTTGCGTCGCCGAGGCGGCCGCGTGGTCAGCCCCTTGAGTCAGCGCCACCGACACTTCACGCACATTTTTCACCATTTGATGCAAGCGATCGACGAACTTGTTGAACTTATCCGCCAGCAAACCGACTTCATCTTGGCTACGAACATCCAAACGACGAGTCAAATCGCCATCCCCTTCGGCAATATCCGCCAGAGCATTAGCGATATTACCGAGCTCATTAAGCTGACGAGCCACAAACCAAGACGTAAGCAGTGCCATCACAAGCAAGATACCGAGTCCAATCCCGACCTGCACCATCAACATGTCATTGAGCGGCTTTTCAAGTACTGCCTTATCCATCACCATGACCAGTAACCAGTCAGTATGCTCTACCGCTTGTGCCATCAGTACACTATCACGTCCATTGATGCGCAAATTGAACGGGGTATGTTGCTGCGCTGCTCGATTTAATTGAGTCAGCGTCAAATCTACCGCAATCTCTTCCGTCGGTTTTAGGATCAAATCTTGAGTTGGATGAGCAACGATTTTGCCTTGTTGGTTCACCAGAATCGCGTAACCTTTTCCTGGCACTTCAATCGCTAGCACATCTTTAATCAGCTTATCTAACGCTAGGTTGGAGGCGGCCACCCCAATCAATTGACCTTGATAGCGAACAGGCTCCGCCAAGGTCACAACTAAGGTTTGCATGGTGACACTTACGTAAGGCTCGGTCGTGATCGGTTTGCCAGCTGCTTTTGCTTCTTTATACCAACCTCGGACTCGAGGATCATAATC
The DNA here is from genome assembly GCF_035615595.1 of Vibrio sp. R-1. Taxonomy (NCBI): domain Bacteria; kingdom Pseudomonadati; phylum Pseudomonadota; class Gammaproteobacteria; order Vibrionales; family Vibrionaceae; genus Vibrio; species Vibrio sp. R-1. The sequence continues at coordinate 28,970 of NZ_WPDC01000002.1, forward strand.
TGCGGTATTGAGTGACGGATCTTGACGGAACATTTCGCCCTGTTCATTACCGTAGTAACTCAATCCAAAAGAGCCAGACTGTAGTGTCTGTCTTAAATGAGGGACTAACTCTAACTGCGGATTGCGTTCAATTTCTTCACGTAGCCCTTTAAGCGCGAGCTGCTTGCCTAAAAACCAGTCACCAATCCCTTTGGCATGCGCTTGTAAAGTGTTGCGACTTTCACTTTCAATCGCCCGCCAACTGTCCTTTTCAAAGGTCTGATACCCTGCGGCGACTAACGCCGCCGCCGTCACGGCAATCGCCACGACCACAGAGAAAACCATTTTTCTCTTTAAACTCAATCTCATGAACAACACTCCATTCATATCAAATTGCACTGATATGGGAGCAAGTTATCGAAATGACGAAGAATTACCTTGCGAAAACTCCCACAATCGTAATGAGTGATAACAAGGAATGACTAAAGTGTGAGCTTCTGTCCATAATGGTGCGCAAGAACTAGCAAGAACCACTAGCCAGCTCAATCAGCAAGCAAAGAGATCTAGGGAAAATTGAAATGAAGTATTGGCAATGCATTCACATCCAATGCGATGAGCATGCAGTAATTGGAATACGATGAAAAGTAGGAATCTAGACTATGGTTGCGATAAAAGTCCATTCATGACTGAGGAAACTCATACGCTCGCGAATAAATCACGCTGTGCTGCTCGCTCATTCTGCTGGTTACAGACTCGGCAAAAGTAGCGCTTCTCCATCTGATAGTAGTGTTGGCCTTGCATAAGCATAGTGAGAAATTGTTGGAAACCTTGCCAGCCTTCAGGTTGTGACTGCACACGTTTCATCACCATTTTGTGTGCAGTGTGCTTACCACAACTACGACAATACGCTTTAGGCATGACGGAGATCTCCTATCTGATTGGTCACTATTGACAGTCGACGTATTTTGCAGCGATAGGTTATGAAGACATAATTTGTTGTGCAAATTTCGTGACCTATATTTGAAAATTACTCAATAATGCCCAGACAGAGCAAAAAGAAAGCCTCGCAAAGCGAGGCTTGTTCCGTAGAGTAAAATGCACTTATTCCAGTTCAATCAACTGCTTTTTGAAGGTGGCGTGTTGCGCTTTTACCTTCTCATCCGGTTCACCGGTGAGCAGGCTGACCACAACAATCGACAGGGTTGAAAGGATAATTCCCGGTACGATTTCGTACACATCAAACCAACCGCCAGAGAGTTGTTTCCAGACCACAATCGTCACACCACCGACAATGATCCCCGATAGCGCACCATGACGGTTCATACGCGGCCAGTACAGGCTCAAGACCAGTGCAGGACCAAACGCCGCACCAAAACCAGCCCAAGCGTAGGACACCAAACCCAGCACTGAGCTATCTGGTGTCATCGCCAAAAACAGGGCAATCAGCGAGATAAAAATGACCGCGATGCGACCAACGCGGACAATGTCTTCGGAGCTGGCATCGGTCTTGAACACTTGCTTGTAGAAATCTTCCGCGAGTGCCGATGAAGAGACCAGCAGCTGCGAATCCGCAGTACTCATGATTGCCGCCAAAATTGCGGCCAGCAAAATACCGGCGATGACTGGGTGGAACAGCGAGTTCACTAATAGCATGAAGATTTTTTCGCCATCATCTAGACCAATCGTGCCTGATTGAGTAACGAAAATCAGCCCCGTTAAACCGACCAGAATCGCGCCAGCCATTGAAAGCCCAGTCCACACCACTGCGATACGGCGCGCCGTGGTCAGATCTTTATTGGAACGTGAGGCTTTGAAACGCGCCAGAATGTGCGGCTGACCAAAATAGCCCAAGCCCCAAGCCACTAAAGAGATGATGGCAATCGCCGATAGAGGTTCGCCTTTCGCGTCATTCCACAAGGTCAGTAACTCTGGGTTAATTGCGGCTAAATCGTGATTAAGCTGAGTAAAGCCACCATTCATTGCCGCAATCGGCACGATCATTAGTGCTGCGGCCATGAGCAAGCCTTGCACCAAGTCCGTCCAAGAGACCGCTAAGAAGCCACCAAACAGGGTGTACGAGACCACACAAACGGTACCTATGATCACCGCGGTGGAGTAATCCAAGCCGAATACGGTTTCAAACAGTTTACCGCCTGCCACCAAACCCGAACTGGTATAGAAGAGGAAGAACAGCAGAATAAAGAACGCAGAAATGGTTTGGATGAGTTTTGAATTATCGTTAAAACGGCGTGATAAAAACTCAGGTAAAGTCAAAGCATCGGTAGTAATACTGTAAGTACGCAGACGCTTAGCGTTCACTAACCAGTTAGCCCAAGTACCGACGAGCAAGCCGCCAGCCAACCAGAATGATTCAATGCCGGCAGCATACGCGTAACCCGGCAGACCGAGCAGTAACCAGCCACTCATGTCGGATGCGCCAGCAGAGAGTGCTGCCGGCCATGGCCCTAATGAACGACCACCCAGAAAGTAATCGGCTGAGTTTTTCGTTCGCTGATAAGCGTAAACCCCAATCGCCAACATCAAAATGAGGTAGACGATAAAGGTGGTTGTAATAGCGAAGCTATTTTCCATTGTGTTTTGTCCTCTTTTTCAAGATCGCCTTTCATGCCCCCTCTTATCCAAAGGGGGCAAACGCAGAAAGGACTAATGAGTATCCACACCTAGCTCCAAGAGCGTCGCGTTTCCACCCACTGCTGTTATATTTATTGTGCGTGTGCGCTCGGTAATAAAGCGCAGTGATAAATGTGGATCATGTGCCACCGGCAAGGTAAGCAGATCCGTTTCTGAAACGAGACTGACAATCGCGCCTGTACGTTTCGCGAGCTGACGGTTGATCGTAGCCTCAACCGACGGGGTTCCGACATATCCAACGCATCTCACGTCTGATTCGATCAGTTGGTGATACGCATCGAAAGAAGCAAACTGCAACAAATTTGCCGGAAGAGATGACTGCTGGTAAGCAGCCACTAACGCAGAACTCAACTCTTTATCGTCACTGCAAAAAACGACACTGTTCCCCGCTACGAGTGCAGCAGTCAGTTGAGCTACTACGGCTTGTTTGGCTTGAATACCGTTATCCTCTTGGATGATCAGGGCAACACCACGCCCTGCGGTATAAAGCTCATTGGTTTCTCCGGTAGGCCCAATCAGTTGGTGCGTATGCGCCAACAAAGTCGATGCCTGTTGAAGATGGTAGGAAATCACTTTTGCCACACCGGGCATGCTATTTTCCAATAAAGATTTCAACGCGAGTAAACACTCACATTTCGAGTCAAAGTCGGTCAGATTCCAATTTTCCCAAGCAGAAAAGGCGTCTGAAAAACGGGTTACTTGATGCACCATGATACGTCTCCTTGCTGTGGGTTATTGGTATTGCACTTGAGTAAAGCGGTAAAGATAGTGAGGCCCGCCCGCTTTCGGCCCCGTTCCTGACAAGCCTTGTCCGCCAAACGGTTGTACCCCCACCACAGCCCCGACTTGATCGCGGTTGATGTAGCAGTTGCCCACTCGAGCATGTTTTTCAATCCAGCGATACGTGGTTTCGTTACGGCTATGAATGCCCATGGTTAAACCAAAACCAGTTTGGTTGATTTTGTCGACGATCTGCGCCAATTCGCGCGCTTTAAAGCGCACTATGTGCAAGATCGGGCCAAATTGCTCTTCACTCAGCGCGGCAATGTCATCAATTTCAAAGGCGGTTGGCGCAACAAAGTCGCCGTGTTGGCAAGTTTCACCCAAGGTGAGCTGAGCGATTTTCTTCTGGGTTTGGCTCATGTGTTCAATGTGCGCCAACAGTTTCTGTTTGGCTTTTTCATCAATCACTGGACCGACATCGGTTTGATGCAGATGTGGCACACCGACTTTCAGCTCTTGCATCGCGCCCTGAATCAAAGTGATCACGCGATCGGCAATATCCTGCTGTACAAACAGCACACGCAGTGCCGAACAGCGTTGGCCAGCAGAGGCAAACGCGGAACGCAGCACATCACGCACCACTTGCTCAGGCAGCGCGGTACTGTCCACAATCATGGCGTTTTGGCCACCGGTTTCTGCAATAAATGGCACCGGAGCCGCTTCACGTTGCGCGAGGGTTTGATTAATACGTTGCGCCGTGGCGGTTGAACCGGTAAACGCCACACCCGCGATAGCCGGATGAGAAGTGAGTGCGCTGCCGATGTCTGCACCGCGCCCCGGTAAAAGTTGGATGGTTCCAGCAGGGAAACCCGCTTCTTGCATCAGCTCAACCGTGCGATACGCGATCAAACTGGTTTGCTCGGCAGGTTTAGCAATCACGGTATTTCCGGCCACCAAGGCGGCACTGATTTGGCCAAGGAAAATCGCCAGCGGGAAGTTCCACGGGCTAATACACACAAACACTCCGCGACCTTGGCGGCTGACACGACGTGTTGATCCATCAAAGCTTTCGACACTGAACTCGCCCAGCACATCGACTTGTTTGGCGTAGTAACGGCAAAAATCGACCGCTTCACGTACTTCATCAATGCTGTCATGAATGGTTTTGCCCGCTTCTTGGTGACACAAGGCCACCAACTCAGGCATATGCAGTTCAAGCAGATCCGCCAGCGCATCCAATTTACTCGCACGCTCTTTGGCATCGAGCACATTCCACGTTGGGAAGGCGTGTTGAGCAGAGTCGATCGCTGCGGAAACATGATCAAGGTTAGCGTGAAACACCTGACCGACTTGGATACGGCGATCGTAAGGCGCAGTGACGGGCTCTGCACTGTGATCAGCCTTGATCATGCTTTCGTAATAAGAGTGCCCGCCAATGATCGGTGCCGCTTGCCACGTCTTATCTAACCAAGCGTGGATCTTAGCTTCAAACGGCTTCGCTTCACTCTCAATATCAATGTTGATCCCCAATGAGTTTTTGCGCTCGGCAAAAATCTCCTTTGGCAGTGGGATCTTACGGTTATTTAAGGTTTCAAACGCAAGCAGCATATCGACAGGATGCTGGGTCAACGCACCCACAGGACAGCGCGAGTCCACCAAGCGATGGACAAATGAGCTGTTAGCACCATTCTCTAGTAATCGACGCACCAGATAGGGCAGCAGATCTTTATGGCTGCCCACGGGGGCATAAATTCGTACCGACTGCTGATAAGCGGCTTTAGCATGGTGATAAAGCGCATCCCCCATGCCATGCAGGCGCTGGAATTCAAAATCTTTGTGTTGTGCCATCACCGCAATCGCGGTAACGGTTTGCGCGTTATGGCTAGCAAATTGCGGGAACAGATTGCCGCGTACCGATTCGCTCAGTAGGAAACGAGCACATGCCAGATAAGAAACATCGGTCGCTTCTTTGCGCGTATAAACCGGATAGCCAATAAAGCCTCGTTGCTGTGACATCTTGATTTCGCTGTCCCAATACGCACCTTTGACTAAACGCACAGGAATGAGATCGCCCTGCTCTTTCGCGAGAGCCGTCAGCCAAACCAATACTGGCAACGCACGTTTGGAGTAGGCTTGAACCACCAAACCAAACTTACCCCAGCCACGCAGCGTGTCGCTGCGATAGAGCTTTTCAAACAGATGCAGTGACAGCTCTAAACGATCCGCTTCTTCGGCATCAATCGTGATGGCGACATCCAGCTCTTTCGCACGCTCAAGCAGTTGAATAAGTGTGCTGTACAGCTCGGTCATCACGCGATCGGCATTCGCCACTTGGTAGCGAGGATGCAAAGCCGAAAGTTTGATCGAGACCGACGGCGCAGGGCTGGTCTCCAGACCATATTTATCGCGGCCTACCGCTTCAATCGCCATCAAGTAATCTTTGAAATACTTGTGCGCATCGGCAGAAGTCAGCGCCGCTTCACCCAACATATCAAACGAATAGGTATAACCCTTATCGCGCATCGGGCGACCATTTTTCTGCGCTTCTTCAATGGTGCGTCCAAGCACAAATTGATGGCCCATGATCTTCATGGCTTGATGCATGGCTTTGCGGATCACAGGTTCAGTCAGCTTATTCACTAAGCGATTCACCGCTTGCACTGGGCTTGCGGTATCACCATCAGCCAGGCCAATCACTTTACCTGTCAGCATCAAGCCCCAAGTTGAAGCGTTCACGAACACAGAATCTGAATTTTTCAGGTGGGATTTCCAATCGGCAACACCCAAGCGATCTTTAATGAAGGCATCGGCCGTTTCCGCATCAGGAATACGCATTAAAGCTTCGGCCAAACACATCAGCAAAATACCTTCTTGGGTATCCAAGCTGTATTCCAAAAGCAGTGCATCAATCATCTGCACCGCTTTTTTATCGCTGCGGATCGCTTCAATTAAGCGCGTGGTTTTCTCCGCCATTGCTGCTTTTTCAGCATGGCTTGGCGTTGCGAGAGGCAATAATTGGGTCAGCCATTGGGATTCGTCCACCATATACAGTGGCGAGATCAGCGACCATAGTTTATCCAGCGGCTGCTCGATAAACGCTGCGTTCAACACATCGGTTGCTGTAAACATGTGGTTTCCTTCATCTCATACCTGACAGATTGAGTCAGGTTTCCTGCAATGGCTGGCAGTGTATTTTGAGCGTGAGAAGAAAACTTGTCAAAAAGTCCTAGTATTTTGTCAATAACTCTGAGTTTTAACAAAATAAAAACAAGATCACACCAATTCAAGCAAGTTTCATCGCCAATTATTTTGCAATTGTTGCAACTCAACAACGACAAAAAGTGAGCAACTCTACATCAATAAGCAGGCAGATGCGTAGTCACTAGGGTTTTGTCATCAAGAGATAAAAGGCTTGAGGATTGAGTCTTCGCGAGCTCAATAAACGAGGAATTCAAGGATCACTCAACATTATATCGAAGAAGAAAAGCGCCGCTTATATTGCGAAGGTGAAATACCATGTAACCGAGAAAAAGTATGCGTGAACGTACTTTGATTGGAAAAACCCGTCAGCTCCGCAACCTGACCCAAATTAAGTCGACCTTGCTCAATCAACTTCTTCGCCATATCGACGCGTTTGTTCAACACATATTGATGTGGGGTCAACCCCATTTGCTCTTTGAACAAGACATGGAATTGGCTTTCACTTAAGAACACACTTCCTGCTAACTGTGCAACGGAAATACGGTGTGCTAAGTGCTGCTCGATATAGCGATCCACCACTTCCATATCAAAGCGAGACTCTTTATGGACACTGGCCAGCGCGCTGATGTGGCGCTGCAAAAGTGCAACAACTGTATCGTTACAAGCTCGGCCAAGCAGCAAGTCGTCAGGGCTGGCTTGCATCTCCTGCACCAACATTTGAATTAAACGTTGGATCTGACCATCGAGTTGAAAATAAACGTCACCAACCGCGAGTTCATTGAGTTTGCGCAGTAGTAGCGGATCATCGTCACTCGGCACTGGCATATTGAGCACCAGAATATCCGATTGCCCCACGACACCACCAAATGCATGATCCGAACCGGATGTCACCACACACCCCTGCCCGGGCCCGACAATATTCCCCATACCACGGACTTCAAATTCAGCCTGCCCTTTCAAGCCAATCACAATTTGCGTGTAACTATGATCATGGCAAGCCATATGTGAAGGCAAAGTGATCAGTTCTGCCGGTTTAGGCGACAAAACTTTGGCAATGGAAGAAGCCTTGCCAGCCTCTGGAGCATGCGATTGAGCCATTTCAACCTCATCAGGTGGGATTTGCGCGGCCATGGTATCTCAAATTACTTCAAAACGAAATCACTCCCATTTAGAGGCTTTGATAACCAATTACGCACATATTAATAAAAGATCTTGGCTGCAATTGGGTTCAATTCTCATCTCGGAACAATGATCAAGTGCACATAAATTACGGTCAATGTGTACTCAATTTAAAAAACGTTAAAGTAGATCGGAAAACTCAGCTTGCATATTTCTCGAATCTGCTCAAAATGAAAATGCTTAGATCTAAAGTTCAAAAAATCAGTCACCTAGTCCACAGGTTTGTGATGATTTCTGACTAAGCGGAATAAAATTTGCATTAATAATTCAGCTATCTACAAAGCTGTCAAAAGTTTGTCTTTCCCACTTTATGTGGCTAAACATAAATATGTTGCAGGGACCTATGATTAAACGTCGCATCCCAGCGCTATTGCTTGCGCTATCCCCTTTATGGGTATCTGCATCGGTGTACGCAGAGGAGGTCACTCAGGCTGACCCCGTTGCGGCTATCGATGAGAAATTGAGTAACAAACAAAATGAAATCAACGCGATTCTCACCGACTACGAGGTGGAAAGCGGTAAACTGCAACAACTGAAAAATGAGCAGAGTCGATTAAAACGTGAAGGCGAAGAGCTAGATGCTAAGCGTAATCGTGCTAAGTCTGAGTTGGACAAACAGTATACTCGCCTTCTTGAAGATCCAGACACCGACCTAGTCACCTTTCAAAAACGCTACCAAGAGGCGTGGAATGCGCTCAAGTCGAATCAATCACAAAAACTCGACAACGAACAAGCGGTGACTGAAATTGAAATGCGTCTGTCGCAAATCAAACAGCGACAAGCGCGTTTGGATACTGAGCTGACCAATTTGGAAGAAGCCAAAATTGAGGCTCGCGTTAAGCGTTTAGCGGCGGAACTGCGTGAAAGTAGCGTGTTAGAAACTACCTTCAAGACGACCTGTTCAACCACCATGACACTGGGTGAATGTGCTAATCAAGGCCAATACCTGACGAAGCAGAAAGCGGTGAAAACTTTCCGTGAAAATCTCATCAATGATGTCACGGAATCCGCGATCGCGAAGCAAAACTTGAAAGGCGTTGAGTTCAATATTCACGTTCAAGAAAGCCAAATGATCCGCTCAGGTTTTGAAGGTAACAACGAATACTTCACCCAAATGCAAGCTCAGCTACAAGCCAAACCAGAAGCTGTCGCGGCGTGTAAACTGCTGAATGTGGAAACCCGTTACTGTTTAAAGGGTGAGTCAGAACAAGCGGCTCCTAAGAAACAAGATAAACAGTGGGCGAACGTGACAGTACGCTCTGATCAATACAATGATTCTGTGACCATTAATGGCGTCAACTATGGTAGTACTCCCGTTGAACTCGTATTACCAGCGGGTAAACACCAAGTCACCGTATCGAAAGAAGGTTATGAAACCTACAATCGTGTGATTACGGTCAATGGCAATGACACGGTGTGGGTAAAACTCAGACCAAACAAAGACAGCTAGCCGCACAAAAATCCAACGATTTCTTGTCGGAATTCACAAACCTGTCGATAAAACGCCATTTTGTCACTAAGTTATTGAAAGATGACTTCTGACAAAATGGCGTTTTCGTTTAGAATGCTCATAACTTAGACTTAATTTCCTAACTTGAAGTAGACCACCATGCGACAAGGGATTCCCGCTTTATTATTAGCACTTTCACCTTGCTTAATGGCAGCACCAGTGCTAGCAGAAGAAGTCACCTCTTCTGTTCTTGCCATTGACGATGCGCTGTTTGGCAAACATACCGAGCTGCAAAATGCCACGGATGCAACCAAACTTCAAAAAGTGGCCGTCGATAACCAACAGGCCGAGCTGAATCGCTTGACTCAGCAAGCGAAAGCTTTGGATGCGGCGCTAAAAACAGCCAAAACCAACCTTGAGCGTGATTATCAAAAAATGATTGATGAGCCGGATCTCGACATCCAGCCATCACAAAACGCGTATCAAGCCGCATGGGCTCAGGTCAAACAGAACCAAGTCGCACGTTTGGATGCTGAACAAAAACTGCAAGAGATGCAGTCGGTATTGGCACAATACCAGGTGCAACAGCAGACCATAGAGCAGAGTATTGCCCTACTCCAACAAGACAAAATGCGCGCCCGCGTGGATAGACTGCGCGAGGAGTTGCAACGTTCTGGTGAACAAAAAGTCAGCTTCACCAATGTGTGTAGTTCGGACATGACATTTGCACAATGTAGCAAACAGACCACAGATTTAGCGTTGCAGAAAGCGGTCAGCCAATTCCAACTTTGGCTTATCGATGAAAGCAGTGAGTCCAACGCGATCAAAGGACAATTGAGTAATGTCTCGCTCAATATTCATTTGCTAAAACATGAAGTGGTCGATTCTGGTTTCTATGACGGCATGCGGTTTAGAAGCATAGTGAATGCTCAACTTGAAGCTCGTCCCGCGGAAAACGCTCCTTGTAAGCTCTTGAATATTGACTCGCAGTACTGTTTCGCGCCCGGTCAAGGTGATATGTCGCAGCAGCAACAAGAAGTGGCTTGGATTAACTTAGCCATCCGCTCCAATCAACATGGCGATCGGGTGACCATTGGTGGTGTCAATTATGGCAGTACTCCGGTTGAAGTATTGCTGCCTGTTGGTAAACATCAGATAAAAATTGAAAAAGAGGGCTTCCGCACTTTTGAGCAAGAAGTCAACATCACCTCCGATCAGACCATTCGGGTTAACTTGCATGAAAAGGCGAACCCTTTACGTGTCGGACAAAAATTTGCCGATTCGGGAAAAAGTAAAGTCAGCGCACCAGAGGTGATCACCATTCTACCGGGGCAATATCTGTTAGGCGAAAATGCCGCCAAACAATATAACCTTGATCATGCTTTCGCACTCAGCTCAACGCCCGTGACAGTTAGCCAGTTTGAAAACTTCGTCACTCAAACCAAATACAAAACTGATGCGGAACTCAAAAATCTCTGTATTTCGGTGAATGAATCGGAAATTGCTCCAGTATCCGATAGCGATTGGCGCAACCCAGGTTTCAAACAGAGTAAAGATTCACCCGTTGTGTGCGTCAGCCAGAATGATGCCAAAGCTTATGCTCGTTGGCTTTCTAAAGAAACGGGCTTTACGTACCGTTTACCCACGGAAGAAGAGTGGGAAATCGCCGCTCGTGCAGGCAGCAAAACCGATTACTGGTGGGGCAATAAATTTGGTGCTGGTAAAGCCAACACGGGATGGGCAGGAACCTCTTGGTCTAACAAAAGTACCTCCCCAGTCAAAGCCTTCGCTCCTAACGCATTAGGGTTTTACGACATGGTAGGTAATGTTTGGGAATGGACTGGCGATTCACGCGGTTTAGCCAAAGGTGGCGCTTGGAGCTTCTCGCCTGAAATGGCAAAAGCCTATAGCGAGCTTTTTGTTGGCCCAACAACGGCGGCCAATTATGTCGGTTTCCGAGTATTGCGCGAGCTGTAATGTTGACTCAAACAATTATGCATAAAGGGGGGATTTCCCCCCTTTTTCATTTGTACCGCGTTCGGTAAAGTACAAACCAGAGCATGAGTTGCATGACTGATGCTTGGTATCAATATGATACCTCTGTGTGTTCAGCAGACCCTCGCTGGATTCATGGAACCTCTTCTACACGTCGACAAGATATGTTTCTTGTATTTATGCCAGCCCGTCTTCAGGCTGGCTTTTTTTCATCCAAACAGTCCCCGAATAGGCAAGATAAGCTTACAATCGACCCTGCTCTTGGTATCATATCGCCGCATTTCCAGTGGAGGATATGGCGTGCCTAACCATCTGACATTAGAGCAGATTTCATTATTCAAACAATTACCCGGTTATTGGGGATGCAAGGACTTAAACTCGGTTTTTGTGTATGCCAACCAAGCCTATGGCGAATTGATCGGCTTAAAGCGCGCTGAAGATTGCATCGGGCGCACCGATTTCGAAATGCCCAGCCCAACGGCGGCCTGTGCTGCCGAATTTCAACAGCAAGATCGCTATGTGATTGAAACGGGGCATTCCGTCAAAGTGCTCGATATTCATCCCTACCCTGATGGCCACTGGCATGCGCATATTTTTACCAAGACACCGTGGCGTGATAGCCAAGGCAAGATCCAAGGCACCATTTTCTTCGGGCAAGATTTAACCGACACTGCGATTCTTGAAGTTGGTCATTGGGTCTGCCGAGCAACTGGGTTATCCACCTCCACCACATTTAAATCGGTCGCCGATCGCGATACCTTGAAACTGACCGCGCGTGAATCAGAAGTCCTATTTCTGCTCTTATATGGTAAAAAGCCGCAGCACATTGCACGAGTAATGGGGATTTCGATTAAAACGGTGGAAGGGTATGAGGCCAAACTACGCAGTAAATTTGGGGCATTGAGCAAAGACCAACTGATTGACCTTGCTTTAGATCGGGGATTCGGCTCAGTCATCCCGAAAACCTTGCTTAGAAAACAACTTTCCGTTGTGCTGAGCGATCACACGATCCCCAAAAAAGTTGACGTTGTCGCCCAGTAAGCAACAACGTCAAGCTGATTGATTGGGCTTATGGCGCCAGTCTATCGACTGTCCAATTGTCATCTTGCCGCGAATACAAGAAGCGATCATGCAGACGATGTTCACCACCCTGCCAAAACTCCAGACTTTCCGGTCTGATGCGGTAACCGCCCCAGAAGCTAGGCACAGGAATTTCACCGTTTGCAAACTTCTGCTTAAGCTCAAGATACTTGCCTTCCAATACTCCACGAGCAGAGATTCGGCTACTTTGGTGGCTAGCGATTGCTGCTATCTGGCTCTCTTTCGGGCGCGACATGAAATACTTCATGTTTTCCATGGCGGTCAGTTTTTCCGCCACACCTGTGATGTGCACTTGACGTTCTAGCGGATGCCAAGGGAAATGGAGGCTAATTTTGTTATTGTGCGCAATATGCTGCGCTTTGCGGCTGCCCAAGTTGGTGTAAAACACAAAACCGGCATCATCGACATTTTTCAGTAACACGATACGCTGAAAAGGTTGCCCGTGTTCATCTACCGTCGCAACCGTCATCGCGGTTGGGTCGGACAAGTTGGCGTCAATTGCTTGCTGCAACCAAAGATTGAACTGGTCAATTGGGTTGGCCTGCAAATCTTTTCTTCTTAGACCACCATGAATGTATTCGCGGCGAATATCTGAAAGATCCATTTCTGCTCCTCACTGATTTTTGCCCGATTGTGCGCCTATCCCGCTGATAACTCAAGCGAGCAAAGTGATGCCAAGGCCAACAAAATAAGATCACAAATTCTAAAAATTAAGTAATTTATTAAAATGCTGAATAGGCCTTTCGCCGCAGATAGCATATCCTTAACAATTATTGGCCCACGTAATAAAATCAACCAACTACCAATGGTATGAACAGGAACCACTCATGAGCAATCGCAGTTATAACAAGCTCACCGCCGAAGAATTAGACTATGTGGACGATAAAACCGCCGCACTGCTACTCAATACGCCGCACAGCGCACGAATCATTCTCTGGGTCATGGTGGCATTTTTTATTCTAGCGATTGCTTGGGCGTCATGGGCAGAAATCGATAAAGTCACGGTCGGCCAAGGTAAAGTGGTTCCCTCCTCACAAGTGCAAGTGATCCAAAACCTGGAAGGTGGGCTGGTCAAGCAGATCCTCGTCCGTGAAGGTGAGCAAGTCCAAAAAGGCCAACAGCTTATTTTGATCGACGACACACGCTTTCGCTCCGACTTTCGCGAGCGCGAGCAACAAGTTGCAAACTTAACCGCCAGTGTTCTACAACTTTCTGCTTCCATTTCAAGCGTCATTATCGATGAGAATTTTGAAGAGAAGAACTGGGCAAATAGTGTACAACTTGATTACAGCAAGCTTGCTTTCCCTCCCGTATTGAGTGACAGCCAGCCAGATTTGGTTGAACGCCAACGAGATCAATATCGCCAAGATCTCGATAACCTGCGCAACCAATTGTCCGTTCTCTCTCAACAAATCAAGCAGAAACAGCAAGATTTGATTGAAGCCGAAGCGCGAATCATCAACCTTCGCCAAAGTTATGATTACGCGAAAAAAGAACTCGATATCACTGAGCCTCTCGCCAACGAAGGCGTAGTCCCGAGAATTGAACTGCTGAAACTACAACGCCAGTTGAATGATACTCGCCGAGAGTTAACCTCCACTGAGCTAAAAATTCCCGTACTCAAATCCGCGGTCCGTGAAGCGATGCTCAGTCGAATTAATGCCGCGCAAAAATTCCGAACTGAGCAGCAAGATAAACTCAACCAAGCGCAAGATAAGCTCTCATCTCTCACTGAATCGGCGGTCGGCCTTGAGGATAAAGTGAACCGTACAGTGGTGGTTTCCCCCGTAACAGGTACCGTAAAAACCCTTTATGTGAACACGGTAGGTGGGGTGATTCAACCGGGAATGAACATCATCGAAATCGTACCGACTGAAGACACTCTATTGGTCGAGGCTCAAATTGCGCCTCAAGACATCGCCTTTCTGCGCCCAGATCTGCCAGCTATTGTGAAGTTTAGTGCTTATGATTTCACGCGCTATGGTGGCTTAGAAGGCACGCTCGAACACATCAGTGCGGACACTACACAGGATGAGGAAGGTAATAGTTTCTATTTGGTTCGCGTACGCACTAAAGAAACCACTCTCGGGCATGATCAAAATTTGCCGATCATTCCGGGAATGACCGCTTCTGTCGACATTATTACCGGTAAAAGAACTGTATTAGATTATCTGCTGAAACCGATTTTAAGTGCGCAAAGCAATGCGCTGAGGGAATAGCCCGCCCTATGAAACGTTGGATTGTGCTGTCTCTGGCTATCTGTGCCTCCTCACTCTCGCTAGCGCTCACAAGCAAAGAGCAACAGTGGGTAGATGCGGTGAAGGCAACGTATGGCCAGCGAGCAGGCAAACGCGTCGAAACATGGCGTCGCAAGATGGCTGATCTTGCCTCTGCCTCAGAGCAAGAGCAATTAAAAGAAGTGAATGCCTTTTTTAATCAGCTCAACTTTGTCAACGATATTCACCTATGGGGTTCGAAAGACTACTGGGCGACCCCATTAGAATTTCTCGGCAGCAACGCGGGCGATTGCGAAGACTTCACAATTGCGAAGTATTTCTCGCTGTTAGAGCTCGGAGTACCAGATAAAAAACTCCGTCTCGTGTATGTTAAAGCCATTGAATTAAATCAATTTCATATGGTATTGGCGTATTACTCCACTCCGAGTTCCGAGCCGGTGATTTTAGATAATCTCAACCCACAAATTAAACCTGCGTCCACTCGCAAAGATTTACTACCTATCTACAGCTTTAACGGTAAAAATTTGTGGTTAATGAAATCGAATAACGGTCAATTGGCTGGGGACTCTTCGAGACTCAGTTTATGGAATGATTTAAGAGCACGAGAGCGCTCACTGAAATTAAATAAACCTCTAGTTAGCTATGATGAGTAGGCACTATGACGCTATACAAACAACTAGTCGCAGGGATGATTGCGGTGTTTATTCTGTTGTTGATTTCGGTTTTTACTATCGAATTCAACACCACTCGCAACAGTCTTGAACAACAACAACGTTCTGAGGTCAACAACACCATCAATACGGTGGGTTTGGCTTTAGCGCCTTATCTGGAGAAGAAAGACACCATTGCGGTAGAGTCAGTCATCAATGCGCTGTTTGATGGCAGTAGTTACTCGATCGTACGTCTGATTTTTCTCGATGACGGCACGGAAATCCTGCGCTCATACCCTATCCAACCCAATAATGTGCCGGCTTGGTTTACTCAGTTAAATCTATTTGAGCCCATCCATGATCGGCGTGTTGTAACCAGTGGTTGGATGCAATTGGCGGAAGTGGAAATCGTCAGCCATCCTGGTGCGGCTTACGCTCAACTCTGGAAAGCATTAATTCGTTTAAGTATCGCGTTTTTGGCGATCTTAGTGATTGGTATGTTTGCCGTCGCCTTCATTTTGAAGCGCTCTCTAAGACCACTACAACTCATCGTCAACAAAATGGAGCAGGTTGCTAACAACCAATTTGGTGAGCCTCTACCGCGCCCCAATACTCGAGATCTGATTTATGTAGTGGATGGCATCAATAAGATGTCTGAACAGGTCGAGAAAGCGTTTAAAGCCCAAGCCAAAGAGGCGCAACAACTGCGTGAACGTGCTTATCTTGACCCAGTCTCTCATCTTGGCAACCGAGCATACTACATGAGCCAATTGAGTGGCTGGCTCTCTGAAAGCGGCATCGGTGGTGTAGCCATTCTACAAGCTGAATTCATCAAAGAGCTTTATGAAGAGAAGGGCTATGAAGCCGGTGATGGCATGGTGCGCGAACTGGCGGATCGCCTTAAAAACTCCATCACCATCAAGGATATCTCTATCGCTCGTATCTCCACTTACGAGTTCGGTATCATCATGCCTAACATGGATGAAACGGAGCTCAAAATCGTGGCAGAGAGCATCATCACTTGTGTGGACGACATTAACCCTGATCCTACTGGTATGGCGAAAGCCAATTTATCGCTTGGCGTGGTAAGCAATAAGCGTCAATCCAGCACCACAACGCTCTTGTCCCTGCTGGATAATGCGTTGGCTAAAGCGAAATCCAATCCTGAGCTGAACTACGGCTTTATTAGCAGTGATACTGATAAAATCATCTTGGGCAAACAGCAGTGGAAAACTCTGGTCGAAGAGGCAATCCATAACGACTGGTTTACTTTCCGCTACCAAGCCGCCAACAGCAGCTGGGGAAAAACATTCCATCGCGAGGTCTTTTCTGCGTTTGAGAAAGACGGCGTGCGTTACACGGCAAACCAATTCTTGTTTGCCCTTGAACAGCTCAATGCTAGCCATATCTTCGATCAGTACGTGATTGAACGAGTGATTCAACAGCTTGAAAAAGGCGAACTGACCGATCCACTCGCGATCAACATCGCACAAGGCAGTATCTCTCAACCGAGCTTTATCCGTTGGATCAGCCAAACCTTAAGCAAACATCTTTCTGTGGCCAACTTACTGCATTTTGAGATCCCAGAAGGCTGTTTCGTCAATGAACCGCATTACACTGCGCTATTTTGTAACGCAGTACGCAATGCAGGGGCGGACTTTGGGGTAGACAACTACGGACGTAACTTCCAATCTCTCGACTACATCAACGAGTTCCGTCCTAAATACGTCAAACTGGATTATCTGTTTACTCACCATTTGGATGATGAACGCCAGAAATTTACCCTGACCTCAATCTCGCGCACCGCGCATAACTTAGGGATCACCACCATCGCATCACGGGTTGAAACACAGACTCAGCTCGATTTTCTTTCAGAACATTTCATCGAAGTCTTCCAAGGCTTCATTGTTGATAAGTAACCAAGGTCAGAGGCATGCAAGATACGTTACTCAATTCGCTGGTGTACGTAAGCCGTTATTATGGTTTAGCGAATTCTCCTGAAGCACTGATCAACGGCTTACCGTTGGCTGACGGCAAGCTCACGCCTTTTCTGTTTCCTCGCTCGGCGGAAAGAGCTGGGCTGATCGCAAAAGAAAACCGCGCGCCGTTAGACCAAATTCCTCATCTGGTGTTTCCTGTGGTATTGCTGCTCAAAGGCGGTGAGGCCTGCGTACTCAATAGTATCAATCAGGAAACGCAAGAGGCTGAAATTGTTACCGCAGAGTCGGGGTTAGTCCCCGTCGCTTACTCGCTCAGTGATTTAGAAGCGATGTATATTGGCCGTTACTTTATGGTCAAAAAGCAGTTTCGCTTTGATGAACGCTCACCAGAAGTCCTGAAACCCAGAGATGGGCACTGGTTTTGGAGCACCATCTATAAATCCAAGCATATTTATCGCGATGTGTTGATCGCGTCACTGCTGATTAACTTGTTTGCCGTTGCAGCGCCGATGTTTTCACGGATTGTGTACGACAAAGTCGTCCCCAATTTGGCTTTTGAAACCTTGTGGGTGCTCTCTAGCGGCATCTTAGTGATCTTTTTGTTCGATTTCGTATTTAAAATGCTGCGCAGCTACTTCATTGATGTCGCAGGAAAAAAATCGGACATTCTGATCTCTTCCAAACTGTTTAGTAAAGTGATGGGCATCCGCATGGAGGCTCGCCCACCTTCGGTTGGTGCTTTTGCTCGCCATTTGCAAGAGTTTGAATCGATTCGTGAATTTTTTACATCCGCGACGATTTCTTCACTGATTGATCTGCCATTCGCCCTGCTCTTTTTAGTGTTGATCTGGTTAATGGCTGGACATTTGGTGTGGGTGCCTGTGATCGGTGTCCTGATTTTGGTGATTTACTCATTTCTCATTCAAAGCCGCTTAAAACGGGCAATTGAAGAAGGCTCAAGACTCGCCTCACAAAAGTACGCCAACCTCATCGAAAGCTTAGCAGGACTAGAAACGGTGAAGCTGTTTGGCGCGCAAGGACAATTCCAGTACCGATGGGAAGAAGCCGTAGCGCACATGGCGAATTGGAACATTAAAAGTCGCCGCATCACCGATAGTATTCAAAACACCGCCGGTTTTGTGCAGCAAGCCGCCAATATCGGCATGATCATTGTCGGGGTCTACCTGATTTCCAACGGTGACCTGACCATGGGTGGGCTGATTGCCGCAACGATGCTCAGTGGCCGTGCGATTGGCCCCTTAGTGCAGCTCTCACTGCTTTCAACCCGTTACAACCAAGCCAAATCTTCTATGACCATCATTGAACAAGTGATGTCGATGCCTGATGAACAGGAGGAAGGCAAACGCTATATCCATCGTCCCATCATTCAAGGCAAGATTGAGCTGGACCGCGTGACTTTCCATTATCCAAATTCACCTATCGCCTCCGTCCGTGATTTAAGTCTTACCATCCATCCGGGTGAAAAAGTGGCGATTATTGGTCGAATTGGTTCGGGTAAAACCACGCTTGAGCGCTTGATCATGGGCCTGTACAAGCCAACTGAAGGGCATGTACGAATTGATGATACGGACATCTCGCAGCTGCATCACATCGATATTCGACGCAATATTGGTTGTGTACCGCAAGACAGTGTGCTGTTTTATGGCTCGATCCGCGACAACATTACGCTCGGTCGCCCACTTTCCGATGATCGTGAGGTAATGGATGCGGCCAACCGAGCGGGGGTTACGGTCTTTACTCAACAAGATCCTGCGGGTCTAGAACGTCAAGTGGGGGAAGGGGGTATGCTGCTCTCGGGTGGTCAACGTCAATCTGTGTCGATTGCGCGCGCTTTCCTTGGCCGCCCTCCCGTCTTACTGATGGATGAACCCACCAGCGCGATGGATAACCGCTCAGAAATGCACATTAAGCAACAACTTAGCCAACTCAAGCCAAGTGAGACGCTGATCCTTATCACCCACAAAACCTCGATGCTGGATGTGGTTGACCGCGTTATTGTGATGGAGAAAGGCTGCATTATTGCCGATGGTCCAAAGCACGAAGTGCTGAACGATCTGCGCCAAGGTAATGTACGCGCAGTGCAATAGTTTGGTGTCTTTAAATAGACGAACCCCTCACACGGTTTAGCGATGAAAGCGATGAAAAAGGGAACTTAACGTTCCCTTTTTTATTATTCCGCAGATTTATTACTCCACAGACAGATTGCACGACTCCGCTTCCGTTAGCGGACTTAAATACCAATATCTTCCGCTTCCAATAGTGAAGAGAGCTTAATTTCGTATTGGTTAAATTTGAAAATCGAGGCGCCGTGTTCTCGCTTGGTCAGCACTTTCTCATCACCAAACTGAATCGTGACATGGGTAAATACTTTATTTTTCGCTTCCACCGTATTTTCCAATAGCTGCTGCTCAAACTCTTCATTGAGCATATCCAAAGCAAGTTTGATTTTTTCCATCTGGGTCGACGCGTCTGCTTTCGCGGTTTCTATTTCTTGAGCTTCTTCATCGCTACGTTCTGCTTTCGGACGTTTTTTAAACTCGATTTCACGCCGAATCAACGCCATTGTCGTGTCTTGAGCTTGCTTATAGAGTTCTTTGTGTTTGTTGATTCTCTCTTTATAACTTTGGTAACGCGCAAAAGCCTCAACATGAGTCGCCGTGTCGCCCTCCACTCCGAGATTAAAGCAGAGCACTTTCCCGCCCACTTTGGCGTTTCCTGCACTGAGTGTGCCTTGGGTCATTTTGCTGTCGAGCACCGTCAAATCATTTCCACAACGGATAAT
The DNA here is from genome assembly GCF_035615595.1 of Vibrio sp. R-1. Lineage (NCBI taxonomy): Bacteria > Pseudomonadati > Pseudomonadota > Gammaproteobacteria > Vibrionales > Vibrionaceae > Vibrio > Vibrio sp. R-1. The sequence goes on from NZ_WPDC01000002.1 coordinate 48,880, forward strand.
ATTGCCAATGCTGTGTACGCCAAGATGGATAGAATCCGCCGCTTGTAACTCAACATACTGCGCGTAGTTAGCACGAATACTGCCGCCAGATTTCACCACGCAGCTACGCTCTTCATCATCCGTCACCATGTGTCCAATGATACCTTTACCGACCTCGATATCACCTTGCGCTTGAACGTTAGCGGATTCAATAAAACCGCCAACCGTAATCGACCCCGTCGCACGAACAATCATGCCCGGTTCAATATCCCCAGCAATCACGACATTACCTTTAAAGCGGATATGCCCAGTGGCCACACTGACATGATTTAGGCAAAGCGCACTGTCCACTTCTATGGTGTTCTTTTTAATAAGGGGCATGCCCGCTTGACTGGCAAGCAACAAATTGGGGTCATTCGGGGAGATATGGGTACCTTTACCCGCCACCAACGCGGATTCTTTACCAGGCTTAGGTTGGATCTGTTTACCCTGAACGGTGTAACCCATCTCACCTTTAGTCGCAGGCAAACGGCGCATCACAGGATCATCTTCACCAACCGTGATGGTTTCTCCTAAATTGCGCATATCGAGTTTATTTTCACCCGCTTTCTGCTGAGGACGCAGCACGCGCTTCGAGACGTCTTCGACTAATGGAACAAATTGAGTATCACGCCCTTGAATGGGCTCCTTGCCACGAGCGACAGGCTGAGTAAACACCTCACCGGGTTTTAATTGGCCACTCACCAGCAGTACTTTTTTCAATGCCAGTTTGTTAATTCCTTTCAGCACGCTGGCTTGTGCTAGAGCATGAACCAGTTCATTACCGCGTAGACCGCGCCCGCCATAAGCTCCAGTGACGACCATGCTGGCTAGCATTTCTTTCTCACCAAGTACCACAGAAACTGTCGCGTTACGCACTTCAGCAATCACGATACCTTCAAACGCAGCGCGCTTACTTTCTTTCACACAATTGATAAAACGAGTGACTTCCTCATCCAATATGAACAGTTTACCCGCTCCAATTTGTGCCAACACCATAGGCAATTCGCTGCGATTGAGCTCCTTAGCGGCACCTTGCGCACCTAATTTTGCGATCACTTTCTGTCTATCTGGCGTGAGTTCGAGTATCTCTTTCCACATAACGCTTTATCTTTTACGGTACAGAATATCCATGAATTGAGTGTATAAGAAGAATACAGATTGCCAAACTACGCAGCCTGCAAATTCAGGCTTAGGTCACTCTGTAAATCACCCAAAAGAGTCATTTATAAACTAAGCGGAAGTGTGTAGATGAGAAAGCGGGCACTTTTTTTCGTCCGCGGAATCGTCAACGAGCAACCGTTTACACTGTAAACCGTACGGCAAAGGCTAGCGAACCATGCCAACAAACAATAAAGTCAGCCAGGCAGAGAATAGTGCAGAGTGTCTTTGCGAGCGAAGGAGTATACTGCAGTCACTCGGCGGCCTTGATTGGAATACTCCAAAGACTCACACAACTGGGTCGCAAGAAGAATACCTCGCCCATAGCTTTTTTCACTATTGGCATCTTTTAAAACTTGGCAATCAAAGCCTTTACCACTGTGCTCTAAATCGATTTCTATACGTTGATTTTCTGGCTGGTAGTTAACCTTGAGGATTAACCAGTGGTATTCAGGCAAGGTTTTCAATCGTTTATCGCGCAACTGATAAAACTCAAAGAAACCGTCTGGTGTTTCTTTCAACGAGGAATCGAGCTCCAATAACCCGTGCTCTATAGCATTGGCAAAGAGTTCTGAAAGTACTGAACAGAGTAAGTCGAGATCCTCACCACCGCTGACAATCCCGGTTAAAAAACGGCGTACTTCATTCATCAGGGAAATTTTACGCAGAACATCAGCGGGGAAATGCAATTCTGTCTGTAGGGGGATGCAGCTCAATACCACCTTAGGTAGGGCTTTATCACTCGGGTTACTGTTGGTGATAGGGAATGTCATGGTCAAAATAGAGAGATCATCCCCTTTGCCCCGATTCGAAAATTTTTTCACCGCATCATACAAAGTCGGAATCAAAGCCTCGGAATAGGCTTGCGTCAATACTTGTTCAAGACGCTCTTGGCCGAAGTATTCTCCTTGTTCGTTCATTGCTTCAATAATGCCATCGGTATAACAAACCAGCTTTTGATTAGGTTCGAGTTTGAAATGCTGCACATCCGCTTCAAACTCATTGGAAGACAGTACACCAAGTGGCATATGATTAGAGATTAAACGGCTCACTATCTTGCCATGGTTATCGAGTAAATATGCCTCAGGTAACCCTCCCCCCCACCAAGAGACTTCAAAGCCGTTAGCACGTACTTCAAACACGCTAGCAGCCAACATCATTCCAATAGGTAAAAAACGCTCTAGAGAGTGATTCAGCTCAACGACCATCTCCCCCAGTGAAAGGCCTTTTTGTGCAGTAGAGAAGAAAGTTCGGGTTGCGGGAATCGTCGAGATTGCCGCAGGTAAACCGTGACCTGTGGCATCTGCAATCATCACATAGACTCCACCGTGAGGCCGATTCGCGACCACAATCAAATCACCATTAAAAATGGTCGATGCTGTCGAGATATAGTGGATACCAAAAATGTGCTCAACTTGATGGCACATTTCTTCCATCAGGTTAGTAAAAATTGATTCTGAAATCGCGTAATCATACTGGACTTGCTCACGGAAATGGCGCAGCTCATCACGTTGTTCCATAACCTCATTATGCATCTTCACAATGCGATAATGTGCCTGCACTTTGGCAATGAGCACACTTCGTTCTACTGGCTTTAGGATGAAATCGTCACCCAGTGCTAAACACTTTTCAAACGAATCGCGATCGTCTAATACCGTCAGAAAAATGATCGGAATATGGTGCTTCACAAACGCTTGGCGGATCTCTTTAGCGGTGACAAATCCGTCTTTAATCGGCATCATCACATCAAGCAGAATCACATCGGGCAGGATTTCCATTGCACGCATCGCATCAATCGCTTGCTGCCCATCTTCAAAAGTGTCTATGTGTGATGCGATGTGCGCCAAGATAAATCGGCACAATTCACGGTTAGTACCGTGGTCATCCACTATCATTACTCTCACCGCTATCTCTCCTTTGAGCGATTTATTCGATATCGAATTTCTTATTAAAGCGTGATATCAGGAGGATTTTTCTCACCTGGGGTAAGACATTGACAATCCGAATCGCGCCGTCCGCTTGCTCTAGGTATTTCTGCATATTGAGCAACATGCCCAGCCCAGCACTATCGATATAGTCGACTTTGCGTAAATCTATGGTGAATCGATGATCATGCCGTTTGGCATAACTTGCACGAAAGTCGTGAACCAAGTTGAAGCAAAAAGCCCCTTCAATCGAAACGGTGATGTGTTTGTTGTGGCTATCAATGTTCGTGTGCACACTCATGGTGATCTCCTAAAATAACTCGACTTCGCCTTCATCTATGCTGTGCTGGTTGGCAGCCAATGCCCCACGATTACGTGAGCGCTCTTGTAATGCCACGAGACTTTCAATCACGGGTTGCACATCACGTGAGTTGGATTGCACTGCCTTTAACAAGCTGGTTGCTTCTTGTAAAAAGGCCATTGAGCCCAGTGCGTAGTCGCCTTGTTGAGAAACAATGTCCGTAAATTGCAATGCCCGTGTGCCTGCACGAACTTGTTGGGTCAGTTGTTGCCCTAGTCGCTGAAGTTTATTCACTTCTTGCTCTATTTCCGTATTCAACTGCTGAACGCCACGCAGCATATAATCCACTTTTTCTTTTGACTCAATGGCTTGAGTCATATCGAATGAAGCCATTTCACCCACTGTACGGTTGGCAATATCCACCGTGTCTTGGGCGACTTTCATTTCAGCTTCAATCTGAGTATTCAAACTCGCGGCCTGAATAGAGAGATTACGGACTTCTTGTGCCACGACGGCAAAACCGCGTCCTGCCTCGCCCGCTCGCGCCGCTTCAATGGCGGCGTTCAGCGCCAGTAAATTGGTCTGCTCAGACAAGCTGCGCACTTGATTCAGCAGTTTAAAAACCATATCCAGCTTTTGCGACATATCGTGAATGCTATGTACCGCTGAAATACTTTTTTCTGACACATCCACCAAGATTTGCACAAATTGCTGAATGATCTCTTCCGTTTTTGGTAACACCTGCATTAAATCAAACGCACTGCCTTGGTTAGCCAGTAAGTTATCCACCAATTGAGTCGAGATGGCGGATTGCTCCTCACTGACTCTTTGTAAACCAATAAAACTACTGTTGATGGTTTCTGCAGACGTGTTAACGACTTGGCGCTGCTTCTGTAAAGGGTCGGTGATTCGTTGAATATTCTCTTTTAAGATCTGCTCAATCAGACTAAGCGCCTGTTGATGCCCAGCAGATAACTGAGTTTCATCTGCTGGCAAAGCTGCTGTGACATTAGGTTGCGGGATAAAACCGACCAACCATGGCAGTAACGCGCTACAAACTGCGATCAATCCTAACCACCAATCCTGCCCAAATTGAAAAAGCACCAGCAGCAAGAGGAGTTGCCCTGTCAGTACCGCCGTTATTTTGTGTGTTCTGGTTATCATCCTAAGCCTCTCGACGTCTTTCTGGTGTTATGCGTACTGATGTTATGCGCGCTTTCTTTGTAGCTGTTCAACAATCCAAGCCGCCATTGCCCCTAAAGGCTTAACCACATCGGTCGCGCCGAGCTCAATCGCCACTCGCGGCATTCCCCACACCACGCTTGATTGTTCATCCTGAGCCGCGGTCGCCGCTCCTTGTTGATGCATCGCCAACATGCCTTTCGCGCCATCTTGTCCCATTCCGGTCAATAAAATCCCCATCGCTTTACTGCCTACATGCTGAGCAATCGAATCAAACATGACATCCACTGAAGGTTTGTGCCGATTCACCGCAGGTCTGTCATCTAACTCGACATACAGTTTCCCAGCCCGTTTCACGACTACGATATGCTTATCGCCTGGAGCGAGATAGGCGCAGCTGCTCTCAAGTGCTGTCGTTGGTTGTGTCACCTCTTGTACATGGAGAGCGCTGCTGTCATTTAATCGTTTCGCTAAGGAGGCCGTAAACTGCGCGCCAATATGCTGAGTCATGACGATAGGAGGTAAGCCAGAAGGTAATGCTGCGAGGACTTGTTTGACAGCCTCCGTACCACCAGTAGAAGAGCCGATAGCAATCAACTGGTAATCGGTGGAAACTCGCTCCGTAATGGGGGTTGAAACCGTCGCACTCTGCACAAACCCTACATTGGCTTGTGCCGCCATTTTGATTTTCTCATTCACCAAGTTTTTATAATTGAGCATCTCTGCTGGGTTATCTGAAGAAGGTTTGGGGAAATAATCCACGGCGCCTAACTCAAGAGCCGCCAACGTTGCTTCCGCCCCATGCTGGGTTAAAGTGGAGATCATCACCACAGGTAATGGATGAAGGCGCATCAGATTTTTAAGAAACTGCACACCATTCATTTTGGGCATTTCAACATCTAAGGTCACCACATCGGGTTGATGATACTTAATCAGCTCACGAGCTTGATAAGGATCTTCTGCGCAGGCCACCACTTGCAACGCGGGGTCGCTATCAATCAACTGGGTTAATAAAGCCCGAAATACCGGAGAATCATCCACGATCAAGACTTTGATTTTTTTCATTGAAACAACTCCACATCGTCAGAGGGAATTTGCCTATCTATGCTGTGCTGATAGAGTTCTTCGTCCTGTTTAATTGCATGTGCCGAACTAAATCCAATGCGTTTTACCCATGCCTGCCCGGTCTGTGGATCAAACAACAATTTTCGCGGTTGAGCGCCTCCCAAGTCTTGCGCCACGACGTTTAACTTTTCACGCTTGGCATACTCAAGCACAAACTCGACGTTTTTTTCCCCAACCAGCGACTGATACCCCATTAAGTGAGCACCGCCAAACAACTTAAAACTCAATCTCTCCCGCTCAGCTCCCATGGATAATAGGCGGTTGATCAAAAGTTCCATTGCATAACATCCATAGCGAGAAGTGTCCGATAATAAAGCCTGCGGATGCCAATGATGGCTCTCAAACTGGTTATGAAAAGGCAGTAGGAAATGGTTCATTCCGCCCACTTTCATTTCGATATCCCAAGCACAAGCTGAAACACAAGAACCCAACCCGGTATGGATAATTTCTTGATCTGTGGTTGTATAAACGCCTCCTGGCATCACCTTGACCCAATGTCGATGATCGCTAGGATGGTTGAAACGATGGTAATGCCCCTTCGCCTCTTCCTGTTTTAATCTGCGCTTGGTGGCAAGTTTACTGTCTGACATAAATAGTATGTCCCAGATGATGGAAAAGAGAGCTACAACGGCCAACACTCTCTGAATGCCCTAGCATCAGTACGCCACCCGGCTTGAGTTGCTGGTGAAAACGTTCAATCAACTGTTCTTGGGTCGGACGATCAAAATAGATCATCACATTACGGCACAAGATAAGATCCAGCTTCTGTTTAAACGGCCATTCCTGAATCAGATTCAATTGGTGAAAGTCGATGTAGCGTTGCAAACTCTGTTTAATCTTCATATTGCCTTGCTGATCTTTGACCCCACGGACGAAACAACGACGCAAATACCGTTCAGGAATCGAGCTTTGCGATTCAATGGGATAAATCCCCAAACTCGCTTTCTCTAACACTGCCGTATCCAGATCGGTTGCCCAAATTTTGACATCCGGACAAAAATTCATGACTCCTGCATGGTCTAAAACCGAGACTAGAGTGTAAGGCTCTTCACCGGTCGAACATCCCGCAGACCAAAAACGCAGTTGGCCTACCCGCTCTTTACTCCACTCTGGAACCAATACTTTTTCAATAAATTCAAAATGATGGCTCTCACGGAAAAATTCTGTTTTGTTGGTGGTCAAGGTATTAATGAAGTGAATGCGCTCCTGCTCATCACTTTCAATCAGCTCACGAAATTGTGTAAAACGGCGTAAACCCTTACGGCGCATCTGCCGACTCAAGCGGCCATACACCATGGTACGCTTGGAATCCGGGAGATAAATTCCGACCGTTTTATGCATAAACCATTGAATAAATTTGAAATCTTTATCTGTGAGTTCAAATTCTTGCTCATTGACCGCCAACATACGTTATCCCTAGATTAGAATTCTTCCCATTCGTCACCTTCTTCTGCCGCCCGAGCTGGCATTTTATGTACAGCCTGATGTATCGGTGCTTTATGCATGCTAACCACAGGCTTAGTTTTGGGTGGCGTTGATTGGCGAGGTTTGCGCTCAAAAGTGGTGACATTATTTTCGGTGACAAAGAAATTCATCAAATTAAGCAGCTCTTTTCCTTCATCTTTGAGTGACTGACTCGCCGCTGATGTTTCTTCCACCAGCGAAGCGTTCTGCTGGGTCATTTCATCCATAGCAGCAATCGCTCGGTTGATTTCATCAATACCCGTGGATTGCTCCACACTGGAAGCGGCGATCTGTGCAATCAGATCCGAGACTCTCACTACCGCTTCAACAATTTCTTTAAGTGTCGATCCCGATTCATTGACTAAGCGTGAGCCTTCATTCACCTTATCGACACTATCGTTAATCAAACCTTTAATCTCTTTCGCCGCTCCGGCACTACGCTGCGCGAGATTACGCACTTCTCCGGCAACCACGGCAAAGCCGCGACCTTGTTCACCAGCCCGCGCCGCTTCTACCGCAGCATTCAGAGCCAACAAGTTGGTTTGGAAAGCGATTTCATCAATCACGCTAATGATGTCCGCAATTTTCTTACTGGCGGTATTGATTGCCCCCATCGCGCTGATGGCTTCACCAACCACTTCTCCGCCTCGGGCAGCTTTTTTCGCCGCATCGGTTGCAAGTAGATTGGCATCTTTCGCGTTATCCGCATTTTGACGCACAGTTGCCGTTATCTCTTCCATACTGGCGGCAGTTTCTTCCAAGTTAGAAGCCTGAGCTTCCACACGCTGGCTGAGATCGTTATTGCCATCCGCTATCTCTGTAGAAGCGGTCGCAACTCGAGCAGAAGAAACGGTAATTTTGTCGACCATATTGCGTAGGTTCACAATCGAAGCGTTGACCGCACTGGCTAATCGACCAAATTCGCCTTGGTACTCTTCAGACATGCTGGTATTGAGATCGCCTTCAGCCACTCGGCTCATCACCGTAATACACTGCCCTAATGGTTCCACCAGCGTGTTAAGCAAGTTATTGATACCATCCCCCAACTCACGCATAAAACCGTTGTAACCACTAGTGTTGATCCGGTCATGCAGGTCACCTTTAATCGCTTTTTGGATCAAAGACTCCACTTGGCGCTGGCCATCACGCTGCTCAGTAATATCCATCCACTGCAGAGCGGGGCCTATGTATTCGCCTTTCGTATCGCGCATCGCAATACAAGTCAGGTTAAACTCTAAAGAGCCAACTTTTATCATGGAGGAGAAAGGCAAGCGTTCTGGGTTGCTAATGATCGAACGTTGATGTGCAGGATTTTTATGGAAAATGTCGATATTTTTCCCCACCAACTCAGCGGCTTTAAAGCCGGGAAAGGCCTGCGCGAGTTCTGGTTCACGGTGGGTCAACAGTTGCAACAGTGCGGGGTTAAGATATTGAATAATCCCCTCTTTATCCGCCATCATCAAGTTGGTCGTCATGCCTTCGACCGCCGAAGCTAAACGACCTATTTGCTGCTCACGCAGGAGCTCTTCGGTCACATCACGCCATTCCAAGGTATTGCCAATGTAAGAACCGCGATCATCAATAATCGCACCTACAATCAGCTCTATTTTTACCCCTTTGATGTTGATGACGGTGGTGTAGGGTAAATGGCTCGGATCCGCGAGCATGGTGCGCTGATGGCGAGGATTAAGATGAAAATGGTCAATGCAGTAGCCCTGTAAAAAATCGGCCTCGGCACGAAAATCAGGCCAGACACTACGAAACAACGTTTCGTGTTGTTTTAGCAGCTTGAGCGTTTGATTATTGAAGTAGGTGATCCGAAAGTCGCGATCTATCATCATCAGTGCTGTTTGTGCCGCATTGAGTGCGGAAAGCAATTGATAGTTAGATAAACCGCTTTGGGTCTCCGACTCGTCAAATTCACTCGTGGCGCTCTCCTTGGCTGGCTCAACAAACTGGGGCACAACCTGTTGTTTACGATTCCAAAATGCCATGTGTCTTCCCTCGTTATATGCTTTCGGCAGTGGTGCTTAAGCGCAGCGCCTCAACGTCGAACAGCGCATCAATATCAATAAGAACCAGATGTTTGCTTTTCACTGCCGCAATTCCTTTCACGTATTGGTTGCCGATCACAGTGGAAATACTGGGCGCATGTTTGATCTCTTGCTCAGACAAGGCATACACCTCAGCGACCGCATCCACAATCAGCCCCAAAGGCTGCTGATTCGCCGCATTAATCACCACCACCACTGTGGTAGCGTTAATTTCAACCGGCACTAAGCCTAAGCGACGCTTCAGATCGACAATCGGAATGTACTCGCCACGAATATCCAGCAAGCCAATCACAAACGGTGGCGCATTAGGCAGGATGCGCACAGGACTCCATCCACGCACTTCACGCACTTCCAGAATCGGGATACCGTACTCTTCATCATCTAAAACGAAACTGAGAAATTCACGCTGCATCATGCTTGTCCCTCATTAAGGATTCGGTCCATATCCAGCAATGCATCACTGTCTAGCAAAGACATCACCTCATCCCCGACATTCAAAATGCCACTTAGAAAAGGCACCACCATGCTCTCACCGATTGCCGGATGCAGCGGCATATCGCCTTGGCCAATCACATCGCTGACGGAATCAACCACTAAACCCATCAGGCGTTTTTGCTCTTGTTCGCGAGCACTCAAGATCAAGACAACCGTTGTTGGCAAATACTCGTATTGGGTGAGTCCAAAGCGTTGGCGTAAATCGATAATGGGAACAATCATGCCGCGCAAGTTGATCACGCCTTTAACAAAATGCGGCGCTCTCGGGATCGGCGTAGGTTTTTCCCAAACGCGGATCTCTTCGACATGAGATAAGGTCACCCCGTAAAGCTCAGTTCCGAGCATAAAACTTAAAAAATCTGCGCCCCCAGTCAGCCCCATATCCATCGACAAGATTGGCTCAAGAGCGGCACTGGATGATGTGGTCAAATTCGCTGAATTCATACCTGCTCCTATGCCGCTTTGCCTTTGGTCGTGGAAGATGAACTGCGCTTCATAAAGTGGGCGATCAAGCCAGGAATATCGAGGATCAAAGAGACGGAGCCGTCACCCAAAATCGTGGCTCCTGAGATCCCAGCCACTTTCGCATAATTGGATTCTAGGCTTTTGATCACCACTTGCTGCTGATCAAGCAGATCATCCACCAGCAAACCTACCCTATGTCCTGCTGATTCGACAAAACAGATCAAGCGTTTCTCTAAACTGCCACTGCGCCCCATCGCAAGCTCATCTTGCAAACGTAAAATTGGGATATTTTCTTCGCGCAATCGGTAGAGTTCGATCCCGCCTGCAGCATGTTTGACACTAGCAGTGTTGATCTGAATCGATTCGACGATCGTCAGCAGCGGGATGACATAAACCTGATCGGCCACTTTGACCAACTGACCGTCCAAAATCGCCAGTGTCAGAGGCAGACTGATGGTAAAACGGCTTCCTCGGCCTAATTCGGAATCGACTTCAATCTGTCCACCGAGCTCTTCAATGTTGCGTCTCACCACATCCATACCGACACCACGGCCTGAGATGTCTGAGACTTGCTCGGCGGTAGAAAACCCGGGGGCAAAAATTAAACTGATGATCTGTTTATCGGTCAGATCGCTACGTTGGGTCTGAGGCTCTAACACCCCCTTTTCCACCGCTTTGCGCCAAAGCTTGTCGCAATCAATCCCTGCCCCATCGTCACTGATTTCGACAATGATCGAGCCACCTTGATGAAAGGCTTTTAACGTGATCACTCCCGTTTCAGGCTTACCTTTGGCAAGGCGGACATCCGGCATTTCAACACCATGATCGATACCGTTGCGCACCAAATGCACGAGAGGATCCACAATCCGTTCGAGCACAGTTTTATCCAGCTCCGTTTGTTCACCTTGGATTTGTAAATCGACTTTTTTCCCCAAACGACCACACAAATCCCGAACTAAACGGGGAAAACGACTAAACGCAAAACTCATCGGTAGCATGCGAATATTGAGTACGTTTTCTTGCAGATCTTTACTGTTTTGCAGCAGCTGCGCTAAACCGGCTTTTAACTTGTCCAATTTGTCCATTGAAAAGTCATTACCGAGTTCGGTGAGCATGGATTGGGTAATCACTAACTCGCCGACCAAATTAATCAGGTTATCGACTTTCTCGATATCGACGCGGATAGAGGAGACACTTGAGTCCGTTTTCGCAGGCTTGTTAGTCGCGGACTCTTTGGGGTTAGCGATGACAGGAGCGACAGTTGCAACCGGCGGTTCTACCGCAGGTAAGTCAACGATGGCAACAGGCTCGACCTGAGTTTGGGGGTTGCTTTGAAGCGTCGCTGCAGGAGCAGCCTGCTCATCCTCTACATGAGCGCTAGCCTCATCACTGAGTATTGGGGCGATGTGCAAATCACACTCATCTTCAACCCAGTCGAACAACTCACGCACATCGTTTTCCGACACATCTCCTGTTAACCGGATCGTCCAACTCAGATAACAGAGTTCAGGATCGATTTCGGCTAACTCTGGTAGGGCTTGATGGTCTAGCTCTATTTGATATTCAGAACCTAACTCACGCAGCTCACGTAAGATACGCAGCGGGTCATTACCGCTATAAAACAGTGTTTGATGAGGAACAAAACGGATGCGCCAGCCTTGTGCCGTCGCATCTGGGGTTGCAATAGCATCGGCGTGCGTATTGGATGCGTGCGTATTGGATGATACGGGCTGCGCTTGACTCATTGCCCTATCGGCTCCCTGATCCGCTAACAAGGCTTGCAGTTCAGCCCCGACTTGCTGTTTCAAGGCTTCGTCAATCGCTGTCTCTTGTTCCCGACTATCCAGCATGTTACGTATCACATCGCAGCTTTTGAGCAAGGTATCAACGCCTTGTGCGGTGAGCTGTTTTTTCTGGTTGCGGATTAAATCGAGGTAGGTTTCGACCGCATGAGTAAATTCGCTGATCTCATGCAAATTGAAGGTGCCGGCTCCCCCTTTGATCGAGTGAGCCGCACGAAAAATCGTATTGAGCACCTCAAGATCGACCTGAGAAGGATCCAGTTGCAACAATTCCCCTTCCAAAGTCTCAAGATTTTCACGGCATTCAACATGAAAAATCTTGCGCAGTTGTTCCATATCTAAAGCCATAACTCACCCGCCCACTGACTAGTTTTGATTATTTTAGAGTTCAGCTTTTTACAAAACCCGCTGCAAAGTTTTTAGCAGGGTTTCTGGGTTGAAGGGTTTAACTAGCCATCCTGTTGCACCGACTGCTTTGCCCTCTTGTTTTTTTTCTGGGCTGGTTTCAGTGGTTAACATCAAAATGGGAGTGAACTTGTACTGGCTTTGCATGCGCACCGCTTTCACAAACTCAAAACCTGTCATCACTGGCATGTTGACATCAGAGATGATGACGTCAAAACGAGACTTCTGGGCTTTGTCTAAAGCTTCACGCCCATCGGCTGCTGTTTCAACCTCATAGCCCGCATCCTTCAAAGTATGAGAAACCATTTGTCGAATCGAAATTGAATCATCTACTGCCAAAACTTTTGCCATAGTGTTTCCCTCATTCACTCTTTAGTTGCATCAGGTCTGCCATCCCCAGTAGGGCAAGTCCTTCTGCTAACACGTCAGATAATTGTTCAAAATGGATCTGCTGCCCATTGTGCTGTGCGGTGATAAACAAGGAAGCTAAGAGTTGAACACCCGCGGCATCCACTCGAGCAACGGAACTACCATCAATCACTATCGGTGCTTCTTGGCTCATCCACGGCAAAAACTGCTGCTTGCACTCTTGTACATGCGCAATGTCCAGAACTTCATTCAGTATCAACATGGAAATCCAAACCTTTAAGATGAAATGAATAGTCAACCATTTTCTTACTTCCCGTTTTTGAGTTTAGGAGGGATCAGCCAATTATCAAATGCAACAAGGATATCTCTCACCAAAGTCGTCGTGTGCTCTGCCTGCAGTAATCGACAAATACCAGTGGATCCCGAGTTTCAAGATTGTTTATTTTTTCAACCAGACACATATAGACATGATTTTTATTCTCATGCTTTAATTAAATGTTATGTTATAACGTTTTAATTAAGGACATTTTGATGAAAAAAAGGTTGTTATTCGGTTTGATTTTAGCGCTAGGAGGCGCAGGGATTTGGTTGACGAAAACGGAGCCTGCAACGAGTTCGCTGGAGATTTCAGGCCCCTTTGAGTTTAACAGCCAAGATTTAGCCAAGGACGGATTCCTGTTTTCGCGTCTACAAGTGGTTGAATCCTTGGTTGGCATCAATGAGAACTCACAACCATACCCTTTGCTGGCCAAAAGCTGGACGGTAAGTGATGATGGATTAGTCTGGCGTTTCCAAATACGTCCCGAAGTACAATTTCACGATGGCAGCCAATTGACGGCACAAGCAGCGGCGACGGCTCTTAATCATGCGCTAGGTAAGCCGGGAGTAATAAAACAAGTGCCGATCAAGGCGATTACCGCGCAAAACGACCAGGTAGTGATTGAACTTAATACTGCCTATCGCCCGCTCGCGGCGGTGCTTGCTCACTACTCGCTCGCGATTGCCTCCCCCAGCTCTTATGATGCCAGTGGTAACGTGATTCAGCTCTTAGGCACAGGGCCTTATCAAATCGCACAGTTGCAAACGCCTCATAAAGCCAGTGTTACCCGCTTTAACGCTTACTGGGGTAAACCTGCCAGTATCGAAACCATCAATTATCTGGCAGGCCACCGCTCAGAAAGCCGCGCTTTGTTAGCACAAACTGGGCAAGCCGATCTGGTCTACACCCTTGACCCTATTAGCATCCCGAGTTTGCAACAGAGCCACAATCTGGATCTCTACATTGAGTCGATGCCGCGTACGGTTCTGATCAAACTCAATAACCAACACCCTTTGCTTAATCACGCCGATGTTCGTCAAGCAATCAGTTTGGCAATCCATCGTGAAGGTATTGCTCAATCGGTACTTAAGTTACCGGGATCAGAAGCGTATCAACTCTTTTCTCCCGCACTCGGATCTTGGTACTTAGCAGGAAAAACACAGCCGCAACGTAATTTAACCACCGCGCAAACCCTGCTAGCCAATCAAGGCTGGACGCTCAATGACCAAGGTTTACTGGAGCGAGAAGGCCAAGCGTTCCGAGTTCAATTGCTGACTTATGCTGATCGCCCTGAACTACCTTTGATCGCCACCGCGCTACAAGCTCAGCTCAAAGAGATTGGCATTCAAGTGGATATTGCGATTGATAACTCAAGTTCCATCCCCGCCAAACATCATGATGGCACCCTAGAAATGGCCTTGATTGCCCGCAACTTCGGCACGATTGCCGATCCGCTGCCACTGCTTTTGAGTGATTTTGCAACGCATCAAGGATCGGATTGGGGCCCAACCAATTGGTCATCACCTCAATTTAGCCAACTACTGGCTGAGCTTTCGACCGAATCTGACAATGCGCGTTATCAGCAATTGGCCGCCCAAGCCTCTCAATTACTGGCCGATGAGATGCCGCTCATCCCTGTGACTTATTACCGCCAGATTGTGTCGGTCAATAAACGAATCGCTGGGTTTTCGTTTGATCCCTTTGAAATTAACTACCGCGTCGCGCAGATGAGTTTCAATGACTAAGATTCTTGTTCACCGTTTTTACCAGGCCCTCTTTGTGGCCTGGTCCGTTGGCACACTGACCTTTATTTTGATGCGCTTTATTCCGGGTGATGTGGCTTATCGCATTGCAGCAGGTCGCTATGGCTATGATTATGTCAATGCCGACGCCGCGCTTGCAGTGCGTGCTGAGCTAGGGCTGGATCGCTCCGCTTTTGAGCTTTACTTGCAATGGCTATGGGATTTACTGCATCTCAATTTAGGCCATTCTCTGGTCAGCAGTGAACCCGTCATTGATGTGATTATGCATAATCTCGGACACAGCCTTTTACTTGCGGGCGCTGCGACACTGCTCTCGCTCTTTATCGCGATCCCAATTGGGGTCTATTGCGGCAAACGTACAGATCGGTGGGCAGACAACCTTGCCCTGCTCGCCTCAATCATGATTAAAGCGCAGCCAGTATTTTTGATTGGTCTGGGGCTTGTCATCCTGTTTGCCTTACAACTGAATTGGTTGCCTGTTGCTGGATATGGTCATCCCAAATTCCTTATTCTGCCTGCGCTGGCTTTAGCACTAGGTATGGCAGCGATGTCGAGTCGCATGATCCGTAACTCGACCGCACAAGTGCTGCAATCCCCTTATTACACTTTCGCGCGTTTGAAAGGTTTGAATCACGAGCAAGCTTTTCAGCGCCACGCACAGCGTAATATCGCCCTTCCTGTTATGGCGTTTGTCGGCATTCAGGCGGTGAGCTTAGTAGAAGGGATAGTGATGATTGAATCCCTGTTCTCTTGGCCCGGTGTGGGACATGCCTTGTCACATGCGATTTTCCAACGCGATATTCCAATGATCCAAGGCTCTGCACTGGTGATGGGATTATTGTTTGTCGCGCTCAATACGCTGGTCGACTTAGCCCAATACGCATTAGACCCTCGCCTACGTTTAAGCCGACATGTTCAACCAGAGGCCTAACATGAAACTGCACTTATCGAAACCACAATGGCTTGGAGTGAGCCTGCTGATTTTGCTCGTAATGCTCGTGCTGATCGAACATCTGCTGTATGGCGGCGATCCGGCCAAACAAGATCTCAATCGCGCTTTAGCCGCCCCCAGTTGGGGTGAACCGCTGGGTACCGATCACTATGGGCGCAGTAACTTCGCACGTTTAAGCTCTGCAATTGCGACCTCGTTAACCATGGCCGTCGCTTGCGTAAGCAGTTCCGCGTTACTGGGGTTAGTCACTGGCGTGGTCGCAGCATGGAAACGCGGTTGGTGGGATAGAGGCTTTTCTTGGCTACTCAACATGTTGCTGGCCATGCCCGGTTTAATCTTGGTGTTACTGTTTGGCGCTATGGTACCGGGCTCTTTTTTCATCCTCTATCTCGCTATTGCCTTAATGTTATGGGTGGAATTTTTCCGCGTAGTGCGCAGCAAAACCCTCTCATTACTTGAACAGCCACAAATTGAAGCCTCACGATTGTATGGCTTCAATGCTTGGTATCTATTTCGCCGACATCTTTGGCCTGAGCTAAGGGAAGATCTCTTCACGCTGGCCTGTTTTGGTGCGGGTAACGCGATTTTAGCGCTCGCCTCCATCGGTTTTCTTTATGTTGGACTTAAGCCACCCCAAGCGGAATTAGGCATGATGATGGTGGAGCTCTTTCGCTACTATCACCAAGCCCCTTGGGTACTCGCCCAACCTATCTTAGTGGTGTTTATTTTAGTGTTAAGTTTTCAACTGCTGGCCAAAGGAAAAATATCGTGACCGCGCTCCTCTCTGTACAACAACTCGCGATTTCTACTGCGCAAGAAACCTTAGTTGAAAGCTTGTCCTTTGAACTGCATGCTCACCAAGCGCTGACGATATTAGGTGAAACGGGCTCGGGCAAAAGCTTGTTGGCGAACGCGATTATTGGCAATTTGCCCGCTGGGCTGCGTAGCCAAGGTAAGATTGCGTTATTTGGCCAATATCAACATCAGCGAACTCAAGCAGAACGTGAAGCGCTATGGGGAAAACAACTTGCCGTCTTGCCCCAAGAGCCTTGGCATGCACTCAACCCAATCATGCGCGCGGGCGAACAAGTGGCGGAGGTGCATCGCTTGGTGATGGGCAATCACGCCGCTAGCGCAGCATTAACCGACTCCGCTTTTCAGCAAGTGGCGCTTCATCAGGATCAGAGCAAGTACCCACATCAGCTCTCTGGCGGTATGGCGCAGCGCGTCGCCTATTTGTGTGCCACCCAAACGCAGGCGCCTTTGCTTATCGCCGATGAACCAACCAAAGGTTTAGATGCCAGCCGCCGCGATCAAATCATTGCCTTATTGCAAGCACAATTAACTCATGGCGCGTTGTTAACCATCACTCACGATATCGAAGTTGCCGAAAAGCTCGGTGGAACCATCATTGTGATGCGCAAAGGTGTTATTCAAGAGCAAGGGCCAGCCCAACAAGTGCTGAGTCATCCTCAATCAGATTACACCAAGGCGCTGATTAACGCTGACCCCAGATATTGGCCAACAACACCGCAGAGTAAAACAGGAGAGCCCCTGTTGACCGTGGACAATATCGCCATGCATCGCGGGGAGAAGTGCTTGTTTGATTCGCTGAGTTTCACCCTCAGCGCCGGAGAAATTCTTGGCATCAGTGGTGATAGCGGCTGCGGAAAATCTACTCTTGCCGATCTATTACTCGGGTTACTTAAACCCAGCCAAGGCCGTATTCATCGCCCACAAGCGATCCCTCTCGGTAAGGCACTGAAACTCTATCAAGATCCGCCCAGTGCCTTGGCAAAAAGCGTCACTTTACAGACACTATTGGAAGATGTGTGTCGTCAGCATACGGTCGAACGCCGCCAAATTCCTCGTTTACTGGAACGCCTCGCTTTGTCACCCAGCTTACTGTCACGCAAAGCCAATCAAGTTTCAGGCGGAGAATTACAACGTTTTGCAATTCTGCGCGCTTTACTGACGCGGCCAACCCTCTTAGTCGCCGATGAGCCAACTTCGCGACTTGACCCCATCACTGCGGCCAGTACCTTGCAATTAATCATCGAGTTGACTCAAGAGATCGGCTGCGCTTTGGTCTTGATCAGTCACGACAAGCTCGCCCTTGAGAAAACCTGCCATCGTGTACTCTCTTTGTAAGATGAGCTTTGTCATTCATGGGGCCGAATGGCCTCATGAATTCGTTTGTTTCACCCTCGTTTACAGTGTAAATACGATTACCCCAAGCAACTTAAAGTGGCTGATAATCAGCAAATAGGAAGGGATACACAGTCAATGGTGCAGGTAAACCGATAATCCACATGGATTAACCCTTTGGTTTATCTCATACCGTTTTCTTAAGCGAGTATTAAGAAACCCCATTTATAAATGGCTTAACGTTCACAGAATTTAGCGTGGTCATCATGCCGACATTCAACATTAAGCCATTCTCCTATCTCCAATTAGTCTTTTTGCTGGCTGCCTATTTTGCGCTGCCACTCAATCTTCCGGTTTACGCTCAATTAGCGCATATTTTCAACCAATCTACGTCCCTTGATTGGGGATTCGCCCTCTCTATTCCGCTTTTTTTCCTGTTTGCGCTGAATTTTATCTTTCAGATTTTCAGTTGGCCTTACTTGTTCAAGCCCTTTTTTGCTGTGTTACTTGTGCTGTCGGCCTTAATCAGCTTCGCTGGCTTTCAATACGGTGTGATTGTCGATCAAGATATGTTAGTGAATGTGTTGGAAACCGACCGCGGCGAAGCGGGATCTTATCTCACAATCTATTCTGTACTTTGGTTGCTCGGGTTTGGCCTCGTGCCTGCGCTAGCTCTGCTTTTTACCCCAATCCGCCCAGAAAAAAGTGCCCTGCGTTTTTTGATGAAAAAGGGGCTATCCATGCTGGTTTCCGTTGTCGTGATTGGCGTGATCGCAGGGCTTTATTATCAGAATTACTCGTCCGTTGGACGCAACAACAGCTCACTCAAAAAAATGATCATCCCGACCCATTTTCTCTACAGCAGCTTTGGGTTAGTCAAACAGCGCTATTTCACGGAGCCAATGGTGTATCAGGAGATCGGTCAGGATGCGCAGCAAAAGCCAAGCGCCGTTCGTCAGGCAACCCAAAAGCCGACCTTAGTGTTTTTTGTGTTAGGTGAAACCGCACGAGTACAAAACTACCAATACTTTGGTTATCCACGCGATACCAATGCTTATACCGCCCCTTTCCAGCCGATCTTTTTTAAAGATGTGGCGAGTTGCGGTACAGCAACCGCCGTTTCTGTGCCTTGTATGTTCTCCAACATGAATCGCCAAAATTTTGATCGCTCTCGAGCGGACAACCAAGACAATGTGCTGGATATTCTGCAGCGTGCGGGCATCAGTCTGCTCTGGAAGGAAAATGACGGTGGCGATAAAAATGTCGCGAAGAATATCCCGCTTAAAGAGTTAGCTAGAGATAACCGAGAAGGGCTTTGCGATGGCGACACCTGTTACGACATTGCGATGTTAGAGAATTTAGATCAGGAGATCGCCACGCAGCAGGGCAACCGAATGATTTTCATGCATTTCATCGGTAGCCACGGCCCCACTTACTTTAAACGCTACCCAAAAGAGATGGCAGTTTACCAGCCTGACTGCCCAAGAGCAGATATTGAAAACTGTAGCGTCGAGCAGATCGTAAACACGTATGACAACACCATTCGCTACAGCGACTATGTGATGTCACAACTCCTCGCCAAGCTCGACTCACTGCAAGACCGATATAATACCGCGCTGATTTATATCTCCGATCATGGTGAATCATTAGGTGAAAATGGCCTGTTTTTGCATGGCATGCCCTATAGCCTAGCGCCTGAGTACCAGACTCGAGTCCCTCTCCTCATCTGGATGTCCTCTGGGTTTAGCCAAAGTAAAGGGATTAATGTTGAATGCCTGCGCAGCAACAGTGAATTACCTTATGCGCACCAGAATCTGTTTCACTCACTGCTCGGCGTGATGGATGTATCAACCAAAGCGTACCAAGCCAATTTGGATCTGTTTGCGAAGTGTAGAACCAGCCAATCTTAGCCATACCCAAACAACTTAGCCTTAGGTAGCGGGCAAATGAGTGCATCCCCAAGAGCATAGGCAAGCTCTATGGCTTGGGGTAAACGAACGTAGCCAACACCGCGACAACGTTAAGCAGGAAGGGGATAAAGTCACATGATAAGTTAGGACGTTATTCGCAATTGCGAAAACGAACAACAAAGGTATTGCGCTCATCAGTACGTGGCAGCAAGAGTACTTGACCGCCATGAAGCGCTGCAATATCACGACAAATCGACATGCCAAGCCCTGCGCCATCGCCTTTTTGGCTGTTGGCACGATAGAAGTTATCAAACATTTTTTCACGAGTCAGATCGTCAATCGCAGACCCCGTATCCGACACACGCACTTCAATCTCACCATCGTGGTCGCTAAGCTCTACCGCTATCTGGCTAGAGTGGCCGGAATAACGAATGGCATTATCCAGCAGATTTTTAAATAAAATGCCTAGGAGTAACTCATCTCCCCATAAACGCGAACTTTCGCCATGAAAACTCAGCTGCTGATCCTGCTTAAAAGCGATAGGTGCTAAATCCGCTATCACTTGTTTAATGACGTTTGCCAGCTCAACCGGCTGTTTCGCTAAGGTTTGTGTACTTTCTACTTTGGCCAGCATTAAGAGCTGATGAATCAATCTATCGGTGCGCTCTATACCTTTGAAAATACGTTCTAAATCTTGCTTTAACTGTTCCGGATTGGTGCTACGCAGGGCATTTTCGGCATTCAATCTTAAAACGGTCAGCGGGGTTTTTAACTCATGTGCCGCCATTCGAGTAAAACGTTTCTCACGCTGCCATGCTTGCTCTAGCTCATTGAGCAGTTGATTCAACGTCTCCACCAAAGGCAAAAGTTCCACCGTGGGTTTTTCGACATAAATTCGATCTAGCTTATGGATGCTGCGTAGAGCAATCGCTGCTTTCAGCGCTTGGATTGGCTGAAAGCTACGTTCAATCAGCACCACCAAAACCACAATCAAGCACAGAATTAAAATTAATTGCGGAAGTGCGGTGGATAAAGCGATCTCATTAATCGCTTCATCACGAATGCTTTGCTTTTCTGCAACCAAAACATACTGTTTACCTTTTTCTTGATCAGGGAGACTCAACTGGAAATAACGCCAGCTTTCGCCGTTGAGCGTGATATCACTAAAACCATTCGCATCACGGCCAAGACTCAGCGCAGGCAAGTGAGTATCAGAGCTAAAGAGAAGATCGCCATCTCGATAAAACTGGAATAATAAATACTGTTCATACGGGTGGCCAAAGAGCGTGGCGACATCATCATTGGATTTGGAAAGGCGCTGAATATGCTGCATCCACAGATTGAACTGCTCATGCTGATTACGATCTGCAAATTCATTGGCCGAAACAGAAGTGGCGATCAGTAATAATTTGGCGGACTGCCCAAGACGGGCATCGTACACTTCTCCTACTTCATGTTTGGCGTTGGAATAACTGAACCCAAACGAGACCAGCATCAAACCGGTACTCAGCAAAACAGAAGTCAGGGTAAGTCGGCGTTTAATGGAAAAAAGAGGATTATTTTTCAATCATATACCCCACACCTCGTACATTTTTAACCAGATTATCCGGCAATTTTTTGCGCAGATTATGAATATGTACTTCGATTGCGTTATCACTGCTGCCTTCCTCCCAGCCGTGCAATGCTTGCTGCAAAAGCTCTTTACTCATCACTCTTCCTGCTTGGGTCATTAAACTGGCGAGGATTTTGTACTCATTCCTCGTTAATTTCAGAGCTTGCTGAGCGTAGTAAATTTCTTGTTTAGAGAGCGAAAGGTCAAGATCCCCCACGGAGATGAGCTCCTCTGCGCTCCCTGAGCTACGACGAATGATCAAGCGTAAACGTGCGAGCAGCTCTTCGAGCGCAAACGGCTTACCTATGTACTCATCTGCACCGCCATCCAACCCTTTGACCCGATCACTGATATCATCCCGTGCCGTGAGTATCATGACAGGCAATGTGTAACCCGCTCGCCGAATTTGGCGCAGGACTTCCAAGCCATCCATATCTGGCAAGGTGAGGTCCAAAATCAGTGCTGTAAATTGCTCGGTTTTCAGGGCGGTCACGACGCCACCACCCCGCTCCAGCCAGTCAACCGTATAGCCTTGTCGGCTTAACGCTACTTGCATTGATTCACCGAGCAACGTGTCATCTTCAACTAATAATAAACGCATAAGGTTACTTGATGCTCTCCAATAAGTGCGCAATCTCTTCCTGACGTCCCGCATCCGCAATTTCTCGTTTCGGTCTTGCGGGTGCATGCTGAGCTTGCAGCAAATAGCGCTTTGCCTCTGCGCTACGGCCTTCTTGCAGCAAAAAATCTCCGTAGAAATAGTTGGCATCAATGCCATTGGGATTCACGGTCAAGGCTTGTTTAAGCAGCTGCTCTGCTTTTTCTTTATCCCCAAAGGCGACAGGCCAACCCGGCACTTTATAGTATAGCGTGCCCAAACTGGTCAACGCGGAGCCTTCCAGAGTATTTGGCGCTTGCGCAATGACCTCTTCAAATAAACTTTTGGCCTCTTTCACCAGCGATAAAGCCCCCAATCCGCCCCTCACTCCCGCTAAAGAAGATTGGTTGATGGCCAGCCACACTTTCAACTCAGGGTTATCGCCCGAAATCGTTAACTCCAGTCGATTACGCGCGATCGTGCGTTCAAAACAGCGCTCTTGCTCCTTAGCAGAAGCGGTACGGTATTGGCATTTTGCCCAATCAGCCTGCACTTGTTCTAAAGGCGTAATCGCGTAACTTGAGTGGGCATACCCGAGCAACAGTGCGCTAAGACTCATCCATTTAAGCATAATGTTCATAAACTCTTCTCCTTGAATTATCACGCTTTAGCGATTTAAAAATGACAATAAGACGGGTTGTTGCTTTCTAATTGCCCGAGAAACCAAGCTCGGCAGTAGTTGGTTAAGGCGCACCAGAAGTTTCTCCGGCCAACCGATCCACATGACGTTTTGCTCCGTTTCAATCATTTTGGCCACCTGCGCAGCAACCAAGGAAGGCTCATCACTGCGATTCCCCAATGCTCGATTGAGCTGTTGAACGGCCTCACTGTTGAGCGAAGTATTGGTGGCTCGTGGCGCTAAATAGAGCACTTTCATTCCCGTCCCCGCGAGCTCTCGGTTCATCGCTTCGCTAAAACGGTGCAATCCCGCTTTCGCGGCACAATAGCTGGCATAGCCCGGATACCCTATCGCCCCGAGACTGGAACCAATATTGATGACCATCTGCGGTTTATGGCTCCATTGCAAAACGTGGTGCATGATTTGGATTGGCGTCATTAAATTCAGAGCTAACTCACGCTGCACCGACTCCATCGAACGACGCGCCAGTAAACAGAACTGATTGGTCCCTGCATTATTGATCACGACGGCGATGCGCTGCTGGGCGCGGTTTAATTCTTCCACCAAAGCCTGCAGTTGCTCCATTCCCGCTTCACTGGTTAAATCTGCGCTCACAACCCGATGCTGCTCTGGCTTGGGGAGTGATTGACGCAATGCTTCAAGTTTTTGCGCATCACGCGCTAACAAGATTAACCGCGCACCACGCGCCGCTAAAGTATGAGCGATAGGCTCGCCAATGCCACCTGAAGCGCCCGTTAACAACACATATTGTTGATGAATGTCCATAAACGCTTCCTAAGCTGCCTGTTGCTGGGTCTGGGGCAGTAATTCACGCAACATCTGCCCATACAGATAAAACACCTGATTCGCCGAGTGGATAATCGCTTGCTGATCCTCTTCCGCGGTAATTTTGTCCATTAAGGATTCGAAGAAGCGAATGTGGTCTTGATCCAGTTCACTGTGTGAGGTGAGATAGCTCATGGCTTTAGCAGGTAAATTGAGCTGCTGTTTGACCAAGCGCGCTATGTTGCCGCCCACGCCCACACTCGTCCCTTCGAGCACCCAGACCATACCAAACAACGCGAGCGGATTGGCTCGATCAATCTGGTGGTAGAGATAAGCGACCATCAATTCAATCGGTGTACTGACTTGACCCACCCCTTGGTTATTTCGCACCGCTTGAGCATCACCACCACAAACTCGAATATCATTGAGGATCCATTCTTGGTGACCTTTTTCCTCATCGATATAGTCGGCAATGGCAATACGCACCCACTCATAACGATCACTCAATCGTCCCCCACACGCCATTAACAGTGGTACGGTATGTTTGACGTGATGGTAGGCTTGGGTCAAAAAGCTTAAGTACATGT
The DNA here is from genome assembly GCF_035615595.1 of Vibrio sp. R-1. NCBI lineage: Bacteria > Pseudomonadati > Pseudomonadota > Gammaproteobacteria > Vibrionales > Vibrionaceae > Vibrio > Vibrio sp. R-1. The sequence continues at coordinate 73,000 of NZ_WPDC01000002.1, forward strand.
CAAGCGTGATCTCGCCGCGAGCACAAGCTGCAAATACTGGAGCTTGTAACATCTGTTGCTGAGCCGCTTGCGTCTCTTTTTGTAAACGTTGAAAAAATCCTGTCATGAGAGTTCTCCTCATCGTGAGCCTCAAAGAGGCCCGAACGACTTACCGTGAAATGTCGCCAATACCGCTACCGCTTCTTGCCGGAAGGGGATACAGGTATTGCCAATTGAGGTCGGGCGCATTACGCACTCGACGAAAAGTGTGCTGCGCGTTCTCAATCAACGCTCGCTTGGGTCGGCCATTGGCTGTCAACCAAGCCTGCCATGCGCTCGGTTGATTGACGAAAAGCAGTTGTTGGATCTGTGCGTAGTCGGGTAACTGATGATTTATTTGTTGCACACGTTGCTCTAGATCGGGCATTAGGCGATCAATCACCGCCACTAACCCCACCTCATCATCGCCGACCACCACGAAACGACATTGCGGTAACCAAACTTGCGCGTGAGACTCAATCCATTCCGGTGCGATGTTGCGCCCAAAGGGAGTAATGATGAGATTTTTTTTGCGCCCTACGATACAAAGAAACCCCTGCTCATCGAGTGTCGCCAGATCACCTGTGGCAAGCCATTCGTCGGTCAATGGCTCGCCGATATAACCCAGCGCACTATTGCCACGAACCCACAACTCACCATCTTCAGCCAATTGGATTTGTAGATGGCTCAGCGGCTTGCCGCAACTACCGGGCTGGTCATGTTGCGGCGTATTCATGCTAACCACCGAAGCGCATTCAGAAAGTCCATAGCCTTCATAAGCAGGAATGCCCAGGGCTCGTGCGCTATGGATAAGTTCAGCCGCAACGCGCGCGCCCCCTACCGCCACCCATTGCAGCGACTTCGCCAACTCGGGAGCCTGTTTCACCACCTGAATCAGCGCCATCAATAACGCTGGGGTAAGAACCAAACTGGATGGCTGATAAACGCTCAATACGTTGGCAAACTGAGTGGGAGAAAATTGACTAGAGCCAGACAGCCCTACCGATTCACCAAACAGTACGCTTGAAGTCACCCCGAGCAATAAAGGCACGTAAATTCCTGTGATATTTTCCAGCAGCGTGGCGAGCGGCAACATCACCAAATGCTGCTCAACTTGCGCGCTCATCTGCTCTGCGATGGCCAGCGTAACGCGCTCTAGATTTTCTTCACTCAAACAAACCCCTTTCGGAGTGCCTGTTGAGCCAGAGGTGAACGTGATTTTTTGTGTACCCGCCAAAACGCGATTGGGTCTATTCCTCGGTTTATTGCCCTGATAGTGCCAAGCGTCAAAGCCACCGACTGTCAGTGAAGGCGAACCCAACTCAGGCCAATCACCAACACAGAGTTCAACATTCGCCTCATTCAGTAAATGAGCGACTTGTTCTGATGTAAAAAAGGTCGGGACAGGAACTATAACGATGTGTGACCACATCGCGGCTAAATCGAGCGCAACCCAGTCGACACTGTTTTGTGCACGTAATGCGATGCAGTTTGCGGATAACCGCTGCAGCTGATTGGCGATCAGCTCGACTCGCTCTAACAGTTGAGAATAATTGAGAGCTATCCTCTCTTGCTGAGCGTTATGGCCAACAAAAGCCATTTTCTGCGGTTGGTGCAAGGCATGCTGCTGCAGCGCAGCGAGAATTCGATTCATCTTTGACTACTCACGCTTGCTTTTGATTAAGGTGTAATTGATTGAGATGGGTGCAACCATGCACTAAATTGCCCGCCAAAATACGCGGACGGTGCTGATAGTAAGTTCCCCAGATTTGAGAAGCATTGGGAATACGAGCTGGAGAAGCTTGGGCAATCAAGGTGGGTTGCAGGCCAAAACGACGCATCAGGGCATGCAGAGGATCGGTTGCAGTAAAAATGCACCACTCAAACCCCATGGCGACCAACTGCTGTGCCATCAAACGAAAGTGAAACGCTGAAAGCCCGCGACCAAAAGAAGCAAGATGGCCAAATTCAATCAACTTGCCACGAGGTATCGGACATGCAAAACGTTGTGCAAGAAGACGATCGGCAGGCTCATCGAGATATTGTTCAAGAAACAGCGGCTCTTGCTCTGCAATCCGGTATCCACAAACAGACTTCATGACCTGTTTATCAAGTAGCGCTAAATAAGCTGGCATATAAGCGGTGAGGTGGGCATCAAACGCTTGTTGATAGCGCTCATCAACCAGTTTGATCGCCTCATTCCAACGTGGATGCGTGGGTGTAATGACTTCCAGTGTCAAATCGGCTAGACAAGGTAGAGGTTTCATTGGTGTTTCCCTTTGCTTACTCTGTAAGTCAAAAGTAATCCACCTAACTTAAGAATCCCTTAATATACCGAAACGACTTAAAGTGTCAGCTCGCCAGCCAGTACATTCATCCTGATGAGCAGAGACAAGTTCGATGCTTGAGGCAAACACACCTAGCCAGCCCCGCTGCAGCTTCAAGTAGGAAGAGTATATTTACACTGTAAATTCGCTAGCAAAGCCAAGATTTCCGTTCGCACCGCTTGCTCGACTTGCCGCTTCCCACTTAACTGAAACTGCTCGGCACAGGCCGCCCAACTTTTACGCTGCAGAATTTTACTGATCAACAAAGGGGATGGGCTCTCTAGTGATGGAGCCGTTGCCAGTAGCCAAGCATAAAGCCACACCGCCACGCTTTCGTAATTTGCTCCACCTCGCGCGTAACGCTCGATCAAATCCAAAGGGATCTGAGGTTGAGGCAAGGCGACAGTGCTAGGTAAAAGCTGTTGGATGATTTGTGGCTCCAACGCTTGCAGAGAATCACTGAGTTCAAAAATCCAATGTGCACTAAACTGCTGTTTGGCTTGCTCCAACCAATCGAGATGCTCTCCGCGCACCATCAACAGAGAGTAACAACCACTCGCCTGATCTCGATGCGAACCGAGTTTTATTGGTACGAAGTGGTTAGCTAGCCAAAATGGCAACAAATCTTCACTCACCCCGAAGCTGGTGGCGTAATAATCCGCGTGATGCTGCGCAATAAAATGGGTCAACAATTGGCTACCCATACCTTGGCGTTGGCAGTCGGGATGGACGGCAATGCGTAATATTCGCCAGCAAGATTGGCGCGCCGCTTGGCTAATTCCTAATTGATTCGCCAAAGTCACAGGGGTTAAATGCCCTTTCGGACGCCGCGTTCCCAGTTGAATCGCCTCAATCGTCGGCGCGTCTAACTCCCCTTCACGGACCGCCAAAACGCAACCGACGCACACCTCTCCTTGATAAGCGACGAACAACGTCATCGCTTCATCTTGCAGTAAAGCAAAGAGATCGTTGGGCGAGGTTTGATAATGCGCATTGACCAAAAGTGCAAACACTTGTGCTAATCGCTCAGGTTGCTCCACACACTCAGGCTGACTGAATAAAGAAAAAGACAGCGGTTCTCTCGCCTGCTCTAGGGCAACTTCAGGCAACTCACTTTGTAGAAGAAATACCTGATTTTGCCACTGTTCCAGCGCATCTCCCGCCGCCCAGCGGATCGGCTGCTCAAGATGCAGTGAGCGCATCTGTGGGCGCTGTACTTGCAACCAACTCTGAAATTTTAGAGAAAAACCACGCCCACACCCTTCGTAACCATGAATGGTCGAAGAAAATACCACGCGGTGATAGCGCTCCACCCAACGTTTTAAAAATGGCAACGGCAGCGCAGCGGCTTCATCAACCAACAATAAATCACACTCAGGTTGAGTGCGCAGTAGCTCATCCGGAGCCATAAAACGTAAGCTTGACTGTGCCGTTTGCACCTCACCGCGCTGGCGATGGGCTTGCGGTAATGTGCGCTGGGCATGCACAAACAGCGGCTCCACGGCAGCCAAAGTAGGCGCAGTCACCACAATATGCATAGAGCGCGATGACATCAGCTCTGCGGCCGCCAATCCCAGTGCGCTGGTTTTTCCACGCCCGCGATCGGCAGTCAGCACTAAAGGACGCTTGCGATGCCCAGTCACGACTTTAATGATGCTGTCGATCGCCAATCTTTGTTCGGTATAAGTTTGTCCGGTATTCGTTCGCGTAACCGAAGCCGAATGGGGTAAAGCCGGCACCGTTTGTGGCGTAATCACAAGCAAGCGATGACAAGCGCGCTCTAGCCAGACTCGTGCACAATGGTTGAGCGTAGTCGGTTCGCCAACCACCAACAGTAATCCACCGCCCACCAAGGTACCCAGCACCGCATTAAAGCTATTGGCATCCCAACCTTGCGTTAAATCTACGATCAGGAGTTGGCATTCTCGCCCTAACCATTGCTGACCTTGGCGATAGTCGACACAAGTCACACCCTCTAGCTCAGTTTGTCCTAACATCAATATCGGTTGTTTGGCAAAGTGCGGAACAAGTGTTTTCAATAAGTGATGCTGCCACTGTGCATCACCACGCAGCCAACAGCCAAAGCGAGTCTGTCCTTGCTTGGCGAGCTGCTGAAGTTGCAATAAATAGGTGATTGGCTGAGTCATAACGAGCGATATTCAAAAATGATGCGCCATGTTAGCACAAGCCCAACCGATCGCTGTAACGCCTTGAAAGGCATCGTAAGAAGGAGGAAACATTTGTTAACAGAAGGCTAAAATATTTTTTCTTAACGACAAATTATATTTGCTTTATCACAGCAAAAAATTCACTAATTATGCACTCGAACCCCGGCATTGGGCTGGGCTAAAAAGGAATCAAAATGCAATGAAAACTTTCATTAAAGGATTGGTACTTTCTGCAGTCGTTGCCTCTTCTCAGGTTTATGCAGAGCAAACCCTAAACGTGTATGCGTGGGGTGGCTATCTGCCAGAGAAGTCGCTGAAAGCTTTTGAACAACAAGAAGGCGTTACTATTAACTATTCAACCTTTGAGAATAATGAGTCAATGTATACCAAACTCAAACTTCTGAAAGGCACTGGTTACGATGTCGTGTTTGCGTCCGCTTATTTTATCGAAAAGATGGGCCGTGAAGGGCTACTGGCAGAAATCGATCATAACCAAATCCCGAACATGAAAGATGCAATGCCAACCGTATTAGGACTGGCGCACGATCCTCAAAACAAATTCTCACTCCCTTACATTTGGGGGATTACGGGTCTGTACTACAACTCGTCTACCCTGCCTAACGGCATCACAAAATGGGCAGATCTGTGGGATAAGCAATACGAACAGCAAGTCATGCTGATTGACGATATCCGCGACGTGTTTGGTATGGCTCTAAAGCTTAACGGCTTTAGCATCAACACCAAAAATGAAGAGGAAATCAAGAAAGCGTACGAATCTCTGGTGGCACTGAAGAAAAACGTATTGCTGTATAACTCAGATGCGCCACACGTGCCTTACGTTTCTGGCGAAGCCACACTGGGTATGCAGTGGAACGGCAACGCCTACCAAGGCCAAGTGGAAATGCCTGAGCTGAAATTCGTTATGCCAGAAGAAGGCGCGGTACTGTGGATGGATAACTTCACCATTCCTTCAGGCAGCAAGAACATTCCGTTGGCGCACAAGTTTATTAACTTTATGTACCAACCAGAAAACCAAGCTGAGATTGTACAAAGCTTAGGTTATGCCTCTGCCACCAAAGGCGGTCGAGCGCTGCTACCGGCAGAACTACGTGATAACCCGACTATCTTCCCATCGGATGAAGATATGAAAAAAGGCGAGTTCATCAACGATGTCGGCCCAGAAACGCTGGCGATTTATGAAAAGTACTGGCAGCGCCTAAGAAACCAATAAGGCTAAGCCCCCTAAAACGCATAAAGCCCGCATCAGCGGGCTTTGTTATTTGAGTCGACTCAGTTTAGCTTACGCTGCACAAAATCAAGAATATCTTGCATCAGCTCATCATCAATTTTCTTCAAATTCAGCACCAAATTATTGCCTTTACGAGCATAGCTGGCGCGGCCTTTGATGAGCTCCACCTTCGGTGTTTCGGTGCGCTTAGGAGGTAACACATCTTGAATCCAGCTTTCGATAGTTTCCGTGACTTCTTTGGTAATACGCGCCACCCCTTGAGCTTGAGATTGCTGCCACACAAAACCATTTTCTTGATGGCATTTCGCTAATAATTGCTCACGCTGAGCCTCATTCAGCTCGTTAAACTGTTTATGTAATTTAACGATAGTAGGGCGGCCCAGCTCGACAACACTCGGATACGCCTGCAAAAGCTCTAGCGGTAAAGCGGCGGCTTTTAAGGCACCACTGACCAATGCCTCGCTGCACTGGAACATTTTGGCAAGCGCTTTTTGGTCTTCCGCTTCACCACTATCGAGCTTGGCTTGCATCTCTTTACCTTTCTCATACAGAGAAAGAGGTTTATGCGCATTCGCGACATCAGACAAAAACTTAGCGTGCTCAGCATTGATATTTTCAGCCACATACACCAAAAACTCTTTGCCCGCCAAGATACAAGACATGCGACGACGGCTACCATCGAGCACTTCGATTTTGCCATCTGCGGTTTTACGGCCAACGGCTGGGTATTGCTGTCCACGCTCACGCAATGTGGTCAGAACATCAGCCAAGGCATGTTCGGTTAAAAACGCCTGTTCACGGGCATTTTGAGCAAACACCACAGTTTTTTCCGCGACTTCATCAGCCGGAATTCGCATCAGTTCAAAGGTCACTACCTCTTCACCCGCTACAGCCAACTCAATCATCTGCGCTTGTGCTTTCACCGCAGATTGCGCTTCTGCAGGCGTCGTTGCACGGCGCTTATCCGCCTTTCCAAACAGCTTTGCGTTCAGTTCAGAAGTTTTAATTGCCATAAGTTACTTACCCCTGATTCAGTGAAGACCAATGTGAATGAAGTACGCGCTCTAGCTCTAAAGCACTTTTTTGTACCGCATCCTGAGCGGTCGCCAAGGTTTTTTTACCGCCCTCGAAATCGTTAACGGTCAAATCAAAGACGGTACTGTAAGTATCCGCACAGGTTTCAAACGCACGGCTGCGTGGGATCGTGGCCATCATGACTTGATCGCCCAACAAATAATTCATTTCGGTCAGTACCGACACCTGCTTCTTGTTGTCATCCTCAAACATGGTTGGCATCAGGCGTACAAATTCGAGCCCTTTCCAATCTTCAGGGAACATCTCGTACACCGTGGGCAAATGTTGGAAGAAATTGACCGTGGAAGCCCAGTCCAGTCGCTTCGCCGCACAAGGGATCAGTAAGGCATTCGAGGCATACATCGCGTTCCATACCAGTGGATCAACGTGTGGACCAGTATCAATCATGATGATGTCAAAATCGCTGGCAATTTTATCGATCAGCTTCTCTTTGAGTAAGCGAACAATATCTAATGATTGATTTTGTGAGAGATATTGCCACGCCTCTGCGTTAAACATCGCATCTTCAGGAAACGCAGAAATGGTTTTCAAATTCGGATATTGAGTTGGCAACATCACGTTTTTGCGCAAAAACTCAGTGTCCACTTGCACCCCATCTGGCACATTATCCAGCATGATATCAACCGCGGAATAGATATTCGTATGCTCAGCCAGACTGATTTGTGGATTCAAGAATAGGCGCAATGAACCTTGTGGGTCTAAGTCAATCAAGCAGATGCGGTAACGCTTATCCAAATTGAGCGCTAAACAAGCGGCAAGGTGTACCGCGGTCATTGATTTCCCCGTACCACCCTTTTGGTTCTGCACGTTGATGATCCACGGTTTATTCTCATTATTTTTTTTGCGCTCATGGAATTTAGGCACGCCAGCGGCATCCATCAACATATGCGCTTCGGAAAGAGAGATAGAGTAGTGATTCGCGTTATTTTTGGTAAATTGATGTCCCGCTTCTTCCATCTTAGCGATAGCTTCATCAAGCTTGCGACGTGTTAAGCCTGAACGAGTTTCCATAAGGGCTTTAGACATTGGAGGAAAATGCTCATCACGGCGCTCCTCTAATACAATCTCAATTCGATCGGCCTGCACTTGTTGGGTAAGTTGTGCAAGCTGGTAGAGATTCTCTATCGTTTGTTCTCTTTTCATTGCCAATTTCCGTTATTAGGGCTTTAAACAGATTGTACAGCATAGTTTATTTAAAACAACAAAAAGGTGAACAAAAAACAATGAATCAAAATCACACATATTGGAGTATTAACAGAAAATTGATACCAAATAAACAAAGTTAGGTATAAAACCGCGTTTAAATAACCCACACATTCTTCGATAAGAAGAAAACATTTTAAATATTACAGTGTCACTTATTTACAATGTAAAGCCACGTTTTGAAGTGATGATGAATAAATAAAAGCGAGCAGTAAGCGGAACGATTAAACCGAGCCACTAAGTTACGGTGAATGCCATTCTGATTGAAATGATGCGCAGGATTCAAGCAAGATGAGAAAATGCCTATCTTTCCTCCAGAGAATAGGTATCACCGAAACGATGATCAAGAACAGCAGCTTGATCATTCTTCCGTAAAAAATAGGGGGTTAAGGAAACATGATCAAGAGCTCATAATGGCTATCAGTCGAGGCAAGATAATTAACAATTGAAGATCTTCAATCGGATCGATGATCAAGAGGCAAATCGTCGCGGAAGCATGTAAATTCATTATCAATTTACGGTCGATGTCAGGCAGAGTAAGGCTTTGGCTAGTCAGTGATGAAAAACCGCCTATCCTAACAAGTCTCAATCAAAACAAGATAAGCAGAACAACTGCCATGATCATGCTTTCGTAATCCCGCTCCGTCACCTTAGCCAGCGCAATATGGCGCTTAAGATGTCAATTGGAAGCACAAGTCACAAGTATTCATTGCGATATGGTCAAGAAATCATCCTCTCTTGATCATCTTTCCGTGGTCATGAGAGTACGAGAGGAAGGAGATACAACGACCTATTTTGATGTCATCCACTCAGGTTGTGGATAAACTGTGTGAGCACCTTGATCATGCTTAGAAGCTTACGTTGATCATTGATTCTGTTGACTGATGATCATGCTTAGAGGAACAAATGATCATGCTTTCGATCTTGTATTGATCATGGTTTCCATCAATACATGATCATGCTTCTGAATGGCTAAAAATAATCTCTTTTAATTACAATAAATTAGAACTAAAAATCGTCACAGATCATTAGATCACTCTAATCATATTTAATCATTTAAATCAGAAAGATCAGTTATTTAAAAACAACAAATTTTTCTTTATTTATGATCTCTTTTTCTTTATTCTCTTGGAACTATAGTGATATTACGGTAAGTGTGATACGGATCTAACCATGAGCTCAGAAGAAAAACGATTGATCAAATTGCCAAGAACTCACAAAGATGGTCATCTTTTTGAAGTCTCTGAAGCCGCGATTGACTGGATTGAACAGTATCAACACTTTAAAGGTGTCACGAAAAGCATTGTTGAACTTTTGAATCTGATCTCACTGCGTGGATTACGCAGTAAAGATGGCTTAGTTTCAACCACAGAACTGATTGATGCAACCGATGGGCAGCTGACGCGTGCAGCCATCCAGCAGCGGTTGAGAGCAGCGGTAGCTGTTGGATTGTTCAAACAAATCCCAGTGCGTTTTGAAGAGGGGCTGGCTGGCAAAACCATGCTCCATCGTTTCATTAACCCCAACCAATTGATCTCGGTACTCGGCTCAACCAGCTTAGTCACTGAATCGGTTAAACAAAATGAAAAGCAAAAGCGCTCAAAAGCATTAGCGCAGACGCAAGTCAATCAACGTTTACTGCATGAGCATGGTTTAAATACACCGCCAGCCATGAAAGATGAGGCGGATCAGTTTGTGGTCTCACCGACTAACTGGGCAGGGATCATTGATCAAGCGTTAGCGCCACCCAGAACCCGCAAGAGCTACCAAAAGTCTATGGTTTCGATATCGGGTACTCGTGCTGTGATTGAAACACGATCGTCTAAAAACATCATGACGGTCGACGATCTGATGACTTTGTTTGCCTTATTCACTTTAACAGTGCAGTACCATGATCATCACCAAGATGATTACCATTTCAATGCTAAACAAGCACCAAACAAAACGCCGCTGTATATCACCGACATTCTCTCTTTACGTGGCAAAAAAGACAGCGGCCCTGCACGTGACTCGATCCGTGACAGTATTGATCGTATTGAATTTACCGATTTTCAGTTGCATGAACTGACGGGTCGTTGGCTCAGTGAGAATATGCCTGAAGGCTTTAAAAGCGATCGTTTTCGCTTTTTAGCGCGCACCATCACCGCTTCCGAAGAGGCACCTGTGGAAGGCAGTGATGGCGAGATCCGCATCAAACCCAATCTGTACATTTTGGTTTGGGAGCCTTCGTTTTTTGAAGAGTTATTGACGCGAGATTATTTCTTCCTGTTTCCACCGGAGATCTTGAAACAACATACCTTGGTATTTCAGCTCTACTCCTATTTCCGTAGTCGAATGTCTCGTCGCCATACCGATGTAATGATGCTGAGTGAACTCAACCAAAAATTGGCCAGAAACATCGAATGGCGACGGTTTTCTATGGATCTGATCCGCGAACTTCGTCGTCTCTCCGAAGGGAAGGGGAGTGAAGATCTGTTTGTGGTCAATCTCTGGGGTTACCACTTGACGGTGAAAAGTATCGGAGAGAAAGGCAAAGTGGTGGATTACCAAGTCGATATCAAATGTGATGTGGAAGAGGTACTGCGCTATTCACGAGCCAAAACCACCAACGCGGGTAAACGCAATATGGCTCCAACCTTGCCTAACCCTTTACGTAACGAGCTGGTTTCCAAGCAGAAACTGGCTGAGTTATCGAGCATCATCGATGGTGAATTTGAACCAATCCAGCGCAAAGCTCCTTCGCCGAGAGGCCGCTTAGGTCGACGCGTGAAGCTACGTAAACATCTGGTCGAAATCAATGCTGATGAAATCACCATTACTCTATCGCGTTATACCTCTCCAGAAGCGCTAGAACGCAGTATAACGGCTTTAGCGGCTATGACTGGACATGCCCCTTCATCAATCAAAGAAGAGTGTGTAGAGCTCATAGACAAGCTAGATTGGCTGCGTGTTGAAAACGATGTGATCCAATACCCGACCTTGAGCAAGCTGCTTGAGCTCTACAACAGCCAAAATGAGAGTAAACATCTGTCGATCGAAAAATTGATCGCAGGTTTAGCGGTACGCCGTAAAGTCTGTAAATTGGTTCAAGATGGGCACATTGACGAGACGGTGTATCGAGCCTTAGATGAGATGGCCGCGGGAGCCTAACCAAAACGGATTAGGCTGGGCGTTGGTTTTGTGACTTAAACCTGACAACAGTCTGACATTGAACCGAATAACCACCGATACACTGCTTCACGAATAGACAACCTTTTGTCCTATCTGATGAATTGTAGATTGGCTCATATGTTTTAAGCGAGTTTAAATAGCTCGCTCTTTTTTTGCCTACGATTTGGCAAAATCCCGACTCAGTGCTTTCGATCCCGACTATCCACGCATCGGATCTCGAGTTCCTTGATCATCGTTCCAAGCATGAAACGCCATAAAACGTACATGCGCATCGATCAATGCGTGAGATTGAGATTCTCCACCCACTTGATGGTTGAGATGTTCAAGACTCAGCACCATCAGCTGTTGCATCCGTAGCAAGCACCAAGATTTCAACTCCAAGTCACACTCAGGTTGAGCGGCGCAGAGCTGGAATCGACCGTAAGCCAAATTGAGATATTGCAAGGCCTTCTCGGTATCCGTCTCGCGATAAAACTCAAATTGACGCAAACAGGCATCAAGCCAGCAGGCAATCGCTTTGCTTTGAGTGGAATTGAGCTCAGGCTGCCAGAGTGCTTGCGGTGCGCCAAAAATCAAAGGTTGTAATTCAGCGACGGCAGCACAATCGTTATGTTGATACCAGTGATGAATGGTGTGTAACCAGTGCTGTAGTTCATTCATACCGTAAGTCTCGATCATCAAAAAAAGAGTTGATCCCATAAGATCAACGATCTGAAGCAAACCATATGGCGGATGCCACGCTTTCATTCCTGTAGTGTGGTTCACGAAGGCAATGTTTGCCATATACTCTTGATAGGAAAAGGGGAAGATCAATAAAATGATCGAGAAGAGAGGCGTTGTACTGCGAAATAACGCGCTAATTTAGCGGTGAGTTTGGGTATTAGCAAAAAGAATATCTATAGTTTTATTGATAGGATTTCTGAAGTATTGCCATAATCACAATATGGATTAAATCTACTTAACAAAGCACAGTGCCTTTGCTACAGATTAGCTGTTCCTAGCATGGTTTTTCGGAGGTATCTATGTCCATTAATTCTATTGACCATGATGACATGACGAACATTGCCAACAAGTGGGATTCAATTGAAGAAATTGAATCCCAGCGACCAACAAAGAACTTGAAGTCAGCGGAAGCTCGACGCCGTATTGAAACGCTACGTGAGATACGCGAAAGCGGCCTGACTATCGAGGAAGCTAAAGAGCTGGGTTTGTTGCACTAGCCTTTGGTATCAGAGATATCGATGAAGGGTGACTTAGGTCACCCTTACTTATTTTTATTGCTTTAGTTGATTTGAAGCACCCAAAGCAACATTTTGACTCTTAATTTTCCGCATTCCTATGTTATATTTCGCCCCACGATTTTATTGACTGTGGGCTTACTAATGTCTTTCAACCTTGCATTACTGACTGCGGCAGAAAAAAACAGAGTAGAACTTGATAAACAAGCTTCTTACCTTGTTTGGCGACTTAAGCAAGCAAAAGCGGGACCGGAAGAGATCACTAAGCAGATGGCCAAGATTGCTTCTGAAAGCGAAAAACAGTGGTTTCAACAGTCGATAGAGAAGTACAAAAGAGTGATGGGCGTTGCGTAGCGTCTATGCTCAGCAGGTGGCAAATTGCAAACAGCAAGCCTTCTGCTAAAATCCGTCGCAACACATTGAATTAGAGAGAACATCCCAATGGGAAGAAGTTTTGAAGTGCGCAAAGCCTCAATGGCGAAAACTCAAGGCGCAAAGATTAAGGTTTACTCAAAATACGGTAAAGAGATTTACGTTTGTGCGAAAAACGGCGGTACTGACCCTGATATGAACTTATCGCTGCGTCATCTGATCACGAAAGCGAAAAAAGACCAAGTACCCGCACACGTTATCGAAAAAGCACTGGATAAAGCCAGCGGTGGTGCAGGTGAAGATTACCAACCAGCACGTTACGAAGGTTTTGGCCCTGGTGGCGCGAGCGTGATCGTTGACTGTCTAACGGACAACGGTAACCGTACCTACCAAGACGTGCGCCAATGCTTCGTCAAAACGGGCGCAAAAATTGGTACTCCAGGTGTGGTTGCGCACATGTTTGATCACCAAGCGGTTTTCCAATTCCAAGGCGATGATGAAGAAGCGATTCTTGAAGCGCTGATGATGGCTGACGCGGAAGTGACAGACATCGAGCATGAAGATGGTGTGATCACTGTATTTGCACCTAACACCGAATTCTTCAAAGTGAAAACTGCTCTGAACGAAGCATTCCCAGATCTGACTCTGGATGTGGAAGAGATCACTTTCGTTCCACAAAACCGCACTGTTGTAAGCGGTGAAGACGCAGAGAAATTCCAGAAGTTCCTCGATATGCTGGATGACTGCGACGATGTGCAGCAGGTTTACCACAACGCGGATATCGAATAATCGTTATCTGAAAAAGCCGAGCGAAAGCTCGGCTTTTTCATTTTGGGATATCAGCGTCCTACCTTCAGCGCCAAGTCGTTTGGGTATAAAAACAAAAATCATAAGGAGAACAAGATGAGAGTCAGCTTTATTGGATTAGGCGTGATGGGGTATCCCATGGCGGGACATCTACAAAAAGCCGGTTTTGACGTCACGGTTTTTAATCGTACTCAGGCGAAAGCGGTGGCGTGGGCGAAACAGTTTGGCGGGCAGTATGCTGAAACGGTAGCAGAATGTGTCAAGAACGCCGATGTGGTGCTCACTTGCGTAGGTAATGACGATGATGTACGCAGCATGACCACGGCAGCTACTGGCGCTATTCCCGCGATGAAACCGGGCGCAGTATTGATCGATCACACCACGACCTCTGCACTATTGGCTGAAGAATTGTCGGCAGCGGCGCAGCAAGCGGGTTTGCATTTTATGGATGCTCCTGTTTCTGGTGGTCAGGCTGGCGCTGAAAATGGCGTCTTGACCATTATGTGTGGTGGCGACGAAGCACTCTTTGCCAAGATGCAACCTATCTTTGCCGCTTACGGGCGATCTTCGGTTTTGATGGGGGCGGCAGGGCAGGGCCAGCGCGCTAAGATGGTCAATCAGATCTGTATTGCCGGTGTGCTGAATGGTCTCTCTGAAGGACTGATGTTGGCAGAGCAAGCCGGTTTGGATATCCCGAATCTGGTGGCGTGTTTGAAAAATGGGGCGGCTGGCTCTTGGCAGATGGAAAATCGCGCGCTCACCATGAGCCAAGAGAAGTTTGATTTTGGCTTTGCGATTGATTGGATGATCAAAGATTTGGGTTTTTGCCTAGATGAAGCCGCGCAGTTAGGCCTGAGATTACCGATGACAGAAAACACGATGACCGCTTACCAGCGCCTTTCTGCGCAGGGGTTAGGTCGTATGGATACTTCCGTACTGATTCAAGCGGTAAAAGAAGCTGCTAAGAAATAGCCATGCTGACCACAAAAAGCGCCTCAGTGTAAGAGGCGCTTTGGGTCATCAGTGACCTTGGTGCAGTTCGTGGTATAGCGGTTCAATTTACACTGTAAACAACTCACACTTTAAAGCGCGCCACCAGCTCATACAGTTCGTGAGCTCGTCCATTTAATGTCTGGCTACCTTGACGGTTCTGGTTCGCTAAATCCGCCGATTCGCTACTTTGGTCAGAAATTACCACAATACGCTGTGAGATCTCTTGTCCGACAATGCTCTGCTCTTCAGTCGCTGTCGCGATTAAGGCGTTCATATCCATAATAGTGCCAATTGACGCTTGGATTTTTTGGAGCGCTTCGGCCGCCGCGTTGGCTTCACGCACGGTAGTAATACTGCGCTGTTGGCTCGATTCCATGGCTTTTACGGCTGCGTCTGAGCCCGCTTTCAACTGTTGGATCATTGTGTGAATTTGCTGAGTACTTTCTTGGGTACGGCTAGCAAGCTTGCGGACTTCATCGGCGACCACGGCAAAACCGCGGCCTTGCTCTCCGGCACGCGCGGCTTCAATTGCCGCGTTGAGGGCGAGGAGGTTAGTCTGTTCGGCAATATCTTGGATCACGGCCAATGAGCTAGTGATGTTATTGACATCGCCTTCAAGTTTGGCAATGACGCTGCTGGCATCGGCCACTTCTTCGGCCAAAGCTTGGACTGAGCGAGCCGCAGCGTTAACGATGTTATGAACGTC
This sequence comes from Vibrio sp. R-1, assembly GCF_035615595.1. Classification (NCBI taxonomy): domain Bacteria; kingdom Pseudomonadati; phylum Pseudomonadota; class Gammaproteobacteria; order Vibrionales; family Vibrionaceae; genus Vibrio; species Vibrio sp. R-1. The sequence continues at coordinate 88,347 of NZ_WPDC01000002.1, forward strand.
GGTCGCGTTATCTTCAGCATCTTTGGCTGACTGGGCGGCATTATTCGCGTTGTTAGAGATCTCTTGAGCGGTCGTTGTCATCTCGGTCATCGCAGTGGCCACTTGTTCGGTCTCTTCTCTTTGATTCGACGCTAAATGGTCAACTTGAGTCGCCCGTTGGCTCATAGCATTGGTCTCTTCAACCACTTGCTGCCCAACTTGATTGACCCGTTTAATGATGTTTTGCAAGCTCTCTACAAAACGGTTGAAGTTGTGGCTCAATTTATGAAATTCAGGAACACTGAATTTTTCCATGCGTGCGGTTAAATCCGCATCGCCACTGGCAAATGAACTAATGGAATTATCAAACAGCTCCAGTGGGCGCATGATGCTTCGGTTAATCATTATTGCCATCACGCTAACCAGAATGACAATAAGCAGCGTAATGCCAGCCAGTGTATATAGTCCTTGTTCGAGCTGCTCTTCTGCGCGCGCTTCCATCTCTGCAATTTCAGCATCGACATCGTCAGTGTAAAAACCGGTCCCTATAGTGAGATCCCACTGCGGGAGATAGACCGAATAACTCAGTTTAGGTAAGGGCGTCTGTTCGCCGGGTTTGGGGAAATAATAGGTTGTGAATTGGTTTAATTTGGCGTTTTTCAGCAAATCTTGAATCAGATAGTTGCCTTGGGTGTCTTGCATGTTCATAAAGTTATCGCCTAAGCCATTTGTCGCTTTACCTAATAACAGGCGAGTACCTTTTGAATCATAACCAAATAGATAGCCACTATTGGCGAATTCGATCTCGCGAAGGATAGCTAATGCTTCTTCTAGAGGTGCTTGGCGTGATTTTAAAGCGTTCAGCGCGGTATCCGCGATTTGCAAATAGGATTTCAGCTCAGTTTGCTTCATTTCCATCATGGCTTCACGGGTATTGCGCATCTGCTCCTGGCTAAGTTTGCTGGTTGCATTGAAGGTAACGTACATCATACTTAATGCTATGGTGAGTAAAGGCACCAAAGAAAGGATGTACAGGCGTTGTCGAATCGTCAGGCTCATAGTCGTGGCTCACTTCGTTAGTTGTTGTCCCCTTCCTCTTTGAAGCGGTAGCGGTGTTGGCTACGTCCGTTTACCCCAATCACATCGTCTGCTTATGCTCATGGGGATCAACTTGCTTGCCACCTATCTGCAACTCCAAGTCGTTTGGGTATATGAGAACTTTATTAATAATCCTAGTCCAAAAAGGGATATTGTGTAGTGAGTGACGGAAGATGTTTGAGTATAAGCAAAGAGAGCGTGCTATACTCTGCGCCCTTTCAGTTCGATAGAGCGACCATCATGAACCTTAAAACCGATATTCAACAACTCAACAATCGCATCGATACTTGCCGCCGTAAGTTGGATGCCGCAAAAAGTCGTGCCGATTCAGAGATGGTCAGCAAGTTTACCGATGAATTAGAAGCCTTGACTAAGCGTTTGAATAGCGTGAAAGGCAAGCAAGATTACGATCTCAATAAAATGCGTAAAACCATTGCTGATATGCCTTTCTCTCGTGAGCTGACTAAGCTTGAGCAAGCGGATTTAGGTAAGCTGAAAAAGTCGGTGAAAGGGTTAGTGATCGTGCATCCGACCACCAAAATCGGCAAAGCATTGCGTGTCGAAGTGATGACTGGGTTTGCGCCTAAGCCTTTCTAATTAGGCAAAGCATAGCGATGAAAAGAGCCAGCGTTTGCTGGCTCTTTTGCGTTTGTCAGGTCAATTTAGTAGCCCATCAGCTGCAATAGCTGCTCGGCCGTTTGGACCGCTTCTTTACGGTTGGCGATATTGAGCTTCTGATACAGATTACGAATGTGGGTTTTGATGGTGGTACCTGCCACATCCAACTCATGGGCAATCTGCTCATTACTGAAACCGGAGTAGATGAGCCCAAGCACTTGCCATTCACGCTGCGTGAGTGGGCTAGTGCGCACTAACTCTGGAATGTTGGGGTGATTCACCAGCTTTTCGACAAACTCTTCATCAAAATGAATGGATCGGCTGCGCTGAGTGGTGGAGATCTCCTTGAGCAGCAGGTGGGCACGATGGCGTTCCAAATCCCCTAGCTCACCTCTTTGCACCAGCTTTTCAAGCAGATAACCAATCTTGCTGCCATCAATTAAGAAATTACCAATCATGCCAGTTTGGTTGGTGAGGCGCAGTGCTTGTTTGAGCTTGTCGCAGGCGTGCAGATCATCTCCTTCAGTAATGGCCAGCAGCGCTTCCACAATCAAATTGCGATTGGTGTCGGTGACGAGTTGATATTTTTGCGCCTGCTCTTGAATAAAGTTCAAGGTATGGCGTGCTTCGCTGAGTTGACCGAGTTGGATCTGCGCGCGCGCGATATTACGCCACTGCAATTGGGAGAAGTGGTTGCACGCTTTATCTGGTCGAGTGCTGGACTGTAGCCACTGACGGATCTCGGTGCTGTTTTCTTTGACTTGCCAGTACAGCAGCAAAGAGAGCGAAGCATTCGCCGTCCAATCCACATGGTAAGTCGATTGTTTGAGTAGATGCTGTATCTGTTCAATAAAGCGTCCGGCTTTATCCAGCTCACCTCGGCCAATCGCAATTCTAGCCAGCATCGAATAACAGTGCAGGTGCTTACTTTGCGAATGGTTTTCTAGCACGCTCAGCCCCTTATAAGCGGCTTGTTCGGCTTCATCTAAGCGGTTCCAGCACCATAAAATTTGCGCGCGAATCCGCAGCAAAAATTCATGCAGCGGTACTTGATGCAGTTGCTGCTCTTCAATCAACTTAAACGCGTTATCCTGAACTTCGTAAGCCGCTTGCACATACCCTTGCGCCAGTAGAATTTCGCTCTGTTGCAGTAGTGCCCATAAAGCTTGGTGATACACCTGATATTGGCGTGCCAGTTTCTCGGTCTGCTGCATCATGGAGAGCGCACGGCTGAGATGACCTAATACGTGGTTCACTTCACCGACGACAGAGGTCGCGACAATGCGGCTGCGATAGGTCGTGTGATCCAACTGGCTTAACGCGAGTTCAGCCAGTTCCAGCGCTTTTTCTGGTTCGTTTTGGTTAATCGCGACTTGGGCACGCAGCGCGTTAAATTCGCCTTGCTCTTTGGTGGAGAGTTCAACGTTGAGCGCTTTCATCTCTTTCGCCGCTTTGGCAAGCAGTGCGCCGACATCATTGTATCTATGCTGGCTCTGCGCCAGCCAAGCTTGCAACATGCACAATTTAGGCTCGCGGTACAGTTGGGTCGGCGAGAGTTGATTGATCGCCGCTTCCAACACTTCGAGTTCGCCTTGGTTAAACATTTTCCAACCATATTGGCTCAAAATGCTCGCCAGCAGCTCAGTGTCTTGTGCTAAATGAGCATGACGCAGTGCTTGATGAGGTGCCGCGGCTTCTAACCACGCTTTGGCGGCGGCGCGTTGCAAATCTTGCTCTTGCTGCGGAATGCGCGCTTGACGTTGGTGCGCTAAAAATTCAGCAAACAGATTGTGGAAGCGATACCAGTTAGTTTCCCCTTCCAGCGGTGAGATAAATAGCCCGAAGCGGTTAAGTGACTCAATCATTGCCAGTGCATCATCGCGCCCTGTTAAGCTGCTGACTAATGCATCGTCAAAATGATCGAGTACCGAACACTGCATCAAGAAATAGCGGGTTTCATCGTCGAGCAGATCAAACACTTCTTCGACCAGATAATCCCAAAGATGCGCATGGTTAAAGTGCGAAACTGATTCGATGGTTTGAGCGAGCGTGCGGTGCTGATGCTGCGCTTGGAGAGCGATGAGCTGCATCGCAGAAGGCCAACCTTCCACATAATCGCGTAGGTGATTCGCCGTCAGCGCATCAATCCCATCGGAAACGCGTTGGTTGAAAAAGCGGGTCGTCTCTTCGGTATCAAAAGCCAAAAGCTCATTGCCGATCTCAATCATTAAATCACGCACGCGCAGGTTAGCCGTACCCAAAGGTGGAGTTGAACGGCTGGTGACCACCAAGGTTAAGTTATCGGGCATGTGCTTTAAGAAAAAGCGCATCGCTTCGTGAATGGTTTCATCATGGATCAGGTGGTAATCGTCCAGCACCACATAACATTCGCCGTGGTAGTCGGCCATCTCGGCAAACACTTCACTAAACAGCGAATGCAATGACGAAAACTGACGCTTCTCTGCCAATTTTTGCGCATTGGGGCAGGCGTTATGGGTTGCTTTATTAATCGCTTGCAGCAGATAGTTCATAAAGCGGAACGGATCGTTATCGCTATCATCAATGCTGTACCACCCCAGATTAGGCTTGTCGGCAAGCCACTGCGCGGCCATGGTGGTTTTGCCATAGCCGGCGGGGGAACGAAACAGCACCAATTTATAACAGGTGGCGTGCTGCAATAAATCCAGCACACGGGGGCGGACGATGGCGTTATGCAAACGTCCCGGGCGAGTCAGTTTCGAAGGGATCCACATCTTCTTTCTCTCGTCTATTCCAGTCAGAGCCTCATGCTCTTTTAACTTGAAACGCAAGTTCCAAGCCTAAGGGGAGGTGAATACGCGAGGCGCATCACACTCAGATGGGCGAATGTTACTTGAAGTCATTCTGTGCGTTTATTGATCCATACTGAGTTTTTTGTCTTCTTCACGTTTCGCACGTTACTACGCCCTATATTTGTGATGTTTATCACTAATCAATCTTTATAAAACGGACGATATTGTTCAAGCCTCTACGCCATTTAGTGAAAAATGGGTAACAACTGCGAAATTATTGTGATCTATTTAGCAGAGTGGACAAATGAGTGATGGCTCGTTTTCTGACTTTTCATAAAGCCTAGCTATGGTTAATCGGCAGGTGGTGTGATCCGAATCACTGCTATCTCTGGCTGAACGGCGCATTGATGGGAGCTAGATCACTCACTACCAGACTCCTGTGCCTCTACGCCTTGGCTCCTCCTCCCAATTGATGAGAAAAGTGGGAGGATGTTTTGCAAAAGTCGTAGAGGCAGGATAGGGCTCAGATGGATTAGAACCAAACAGTGAGAGTTCACAATGAAACCTACTCAACAGAAACAGTTTGACAAGAAGTTGTTCCAAGAAAACATAAAGCGTCATTTGACCGCAACTTATGCCACAACAGTAGAGCACGCTTCGGCGCGTGCTTGGTATTTGGCGATGGGACGTGCCCTTGCTGAATTTACAACGTTTGATTTGCTGGAAACCGAACAGGATGAACGCATCCTCAATAGCAAAAGCCTGAACTACCTATCGCTGGAGTTTTTGATTGGCCGCTTAACGGGCAATAACTTGATCAGCATGGGCGTGTATGAAGCGGTTGCAGAAGCGATGGAAGAGCTTGGCCAGAACCTGAGCGACTTGCTGGAAGAAGAGCGCGACCCATCATTAGGTAACGGTGGTTTAGGCCGTCTTGCCGCCTGTTTTATGGATTCTTGCGCGGCGCAAGAATACCCGACCGTGGGTTACGGTCTGCATTACGAATATGGTTTGTTTAAACAGTCTTTTGAAGAAGGCCGTCAAAAAGAAGCGCCGGATGCATGGTGTGGAGTCGAAGGCTACCCGTGGGAAGTCGCGCGTCCTGAGCTTAAACAAGAAATCGGTTTCTACGGCCACGTTGAAGTCGTCAATGAAAATGGCAAAGAGCGTCGTCGTTGGGTACCGGGCATGCTGGTGCAAGCGATGCCGTGGGATCTGCCGATTGTCGGCTACCAAAGTGATACGGTTTACCCGCTGCGTTTGTGGGAGTGTCGCGCAATCGCGCCTTTCTCGTTAGAAAGCTTCAATAACGGTAACTACTTTGAAGCGCAGCACGCGCTGATCGATGCAGGCAACATCACCAAAGTCCTGTATCCGAATGACAACCACGAAAAAGGCAAAACCCTGCGTTTGATGCAGCAGTATTTCCACAGTGCAGCGTCGGTGCGCGATATTCTGCGTCGCCACGAGGCTGCTGGGCACGCGTTGGCGGATCTGCCGAAATACGAAACCATTCAGCTTAACGATACGCACCCAACCATCGCGATTCCTGAGCTGATGCGCATTCTGATAGATGAAAAGCTGATGTCGTGGGAAGCGGCGTGGGCGATCTGTTCGCACACTTTTGCTTACACCAACCACACTCTGCTGCCAGAAGCACTGGAAACGTGGAGTGAGTCGCTGATCCAACGCCTGCTGCCACGTCACATGGAGATCATCTACGAGATCAACCACCGTTTCTTGCAACAAGTGCGTGCCAAATGGCCGGGTGATGTCGCGAAACAGCAAAAGCTCTCGATCATCGAAGAAGGCTTCCACCGCATGGTGCGCATGGCCAACCTGTGTGTGGTCGGCTCTTATGCGGTGAACGGTGTAGCGGCGCTGCACTCAGAATTGGTGAAGCGTGACCTATTCCCTGAATTTGTTGAGCTCTATCCGGGCAAAATCCAGAACGTGACTAACGGTATCACCCCACGTCGCTGGCTGAAGTTCTGTAACCCAGGTTTATCGGCGCTGATTTCAGAGAAGATTGGCCATGAGTGGCCTGCGAAGCTGGATCAACTGACCAAAGTGGCGCAGTACGCCGAAGATGCGGCGTTCCAAAAACGTTTTATGGAAGTGAAAAAAGCCAACAAAGCGCGTCTGGCTGAGTGGGTGAAAGATCACATGGGCATCGAGCTCGATACCAATGCGATTTTTGATGTGCAGATCAAACGTCTGCATGAGTACAAGCGTCAGCATCTCAATATGCTGCACATTTTGTCGCTCTATCACCGCCTCATCAATGATCCAAGCTTTGACATGCATCCACGAGTGGTATTCTTCGCGGCAAAAGCGGCGCCGGGCTACCACTTGGCGAAAGAGATCATCTATGCCATCAACATGATCGCGCAGAAAGTCAATAACGATCCGCGGGTCGGCAACAAGCTGAAAGTGGTATTCATCCCTGACTATCGCGTCAGCATGGCCGAAATCATCATTCCAGCGGCAGATGTGTCTGAGCAGATCTCGACCGCAGGTAAAGAAGCATCCGGTACCGGCAACATGAAGATGGCGCTCAACGGTGCGCTGACCATAGGTACGATGGATGGCGCGAACGTCGAGATCCGTGAAGAAGTGGGCGATGACAACATCTACATCTTCGGTCTTGAAGTGGATGGCGTAGAAGCACTGAAAGCGCGTGGTTATAACCCATACGATTTCTATCATGCTGATCCGCTCCTCAAAGCATCGCTGGATCTGCTGGTGGGTGAAGAGTTTACGCCGGGTGCTCCGGGCAAACTGCGCGCGACCTATGACAGCTTGCTCGATGGCGGTGACCCATATCTGGTGCTGGCAGATTTCGCCTCTTACGTGAAAGCGCATGAAGCGATCGACAAACAGTATCGTGACCAAGCGGGCTGGGCGAAAAAAGCCATCCTTAATACCGCGTTAGTGGGCAAATTCAGCTCCGACCGCAGTATCCGCGACTACGTGAATAACATTTGGAAACTGAGCGCTGTACAGCGTTAAGCCCCTTTGGTGAGTCAGACCCCTCTGGCTCACCTTTTTTACATACCCTACACGGAAGGGGAAAGCAGTCCCTTCGGAGAGAGCGATGAATCAAGACAATGCATTAAAACAAGTCGCTGCAATGGCAAAAATTGCCGATCGATATGTCAGCGCGTGGGGCAGTGAAGCTCAAGTGGAAGACGACACGATCCGTCGTCTTTTGGCGTCTCTTGGCTATGACACCAGTAGCGATGAAGCCTTGCTGCAATCGGCAGAGAAGAAACACAAAAAAGATGTGGTGGATCCGGTACTCGTGGTTCACCAAGGTTCGGCGATCGAAGTCCCGCTCTACCTTGGCGTGAGTGCGCGCGAAAGCGAATTTGATTGGCGCTTGCAGACCGAGCAAGGCGAGGTACTGGAAGGCTATCTGCAATCACAAATTGTACGTGATGAACGTGCCGAAGGCGGCCCACTGGTGTTTGCGTTGCCGAATGATCTGCCGCTCGGTTATCACACCTTATTGATTGCCCGTAAGCGTCGCAAAGCACCGTACGAAATGACCCTGATTGTCACGCCACAAGCTTGCTACAAGCAACCAGCCTTGGCACAAGGCAAAAAGCTGTGGGGACCGAGCGTTCAACTTTATACCCTGCGTACCCAGCACAACTGGGGTATGGGAGACTTTGGTGATTTGAAACAACTCGTGGCGGATATTGCATCACGCGGCGGCGATTTTGTTGGCTTAAACCCGATCCATGCGCTGTTTCCAGCCAACCCAGAGGGCGCAAGCCCGTACAGCCCATCCTCTCGTCGTTGGCTCAACATTCTGTACATTGATGTGAGCTCAGTACCTGAATTTGCACTCAGCGCCGAAGCGCAGCAAAAAGTGGGTAGCCCAGAATTCCAGCAGCGCCTACAAAAAGTGCGTGATGCCCATTGGGTAAACTACAGCGAAGTGGCTGAGCTTAAAATGAGCGTCTTACCTCTGCTGTTTGCCGAATTTAAAAAACGTCATCTGGATAAGCAGACCGATCGTGCGCACGCGTTCTTAAAGTTTGTGGAAGAGGGCGGAGAAAGCTTGCTGCATCAAGCGGCGTTTGATGCGCTGCATGCCGATTTACATGCACAAGATGCGTCGGTGTGGGGCTGGCCTGTTTTCCCAGAGAAATATCGCCGTTTTGATAACAGTGCGGTACAAAAATTTATTGAAGATCATCAAGATGCGGTGCACATCTACATGTACTTACAGTGGATTGCCGATACACAGATCCACGAAGTGCAATCACTGGCCGAAGAAAAAGGTATGGCAGTTGGCTTATACCGCGATCTCGCCGTTGGCGTCGCTGATTCTGGTAGTGAAACGTGGGCCGATCACGGTAACTTGTTGCAAGATGTCAGCATTGGTGCACCGCCGGATGTATTGGGGCCTTTGGGTCAAAACTGGGGCTTACCGCCTCTCAACCCACAGGCGCTTCAAGCCACGGCGTATGACGCGTACATCAAACTTCTACGTGCCAACATGAAGCACTGCGGAGCCTTGCGCATCGACCATGTACTGGGTTTGCTGCGTTTATGGTGGATCCCGAAAGGCGAAAACGCGACGAAAGGCGCGTACATTTACTACCCAGTCAAAGATATGTTGGCGATTTTGGCGCTCGAATCTCACCGTCACCAGTGCAGCGTAATTGGCGAAGATCTGGGAACCGTACCGGATGAAATTGTTGAGCTGCTGCGCGATGCGGGCGTGCATTCGTACAAAGTGTTCTTCTTCGAAACGTCTAAGGAAGATGGCGGTTACGTTTCTCCGGCGCATTACGCAGAGCAATCCATGGCCGCACTCTGTACTCATGATATGCCAACCCTGCGCGGCTTCTGGCACTGTGATGATCTTAAAATGGGACGTGAAATAGGCCTCTATCCCGATGAAGAGCAGCTGCAAGGTTTGTTTGATGATCGCCTGAAATCCAAACAGGGCATTCTCGATTCAGTGGCGTGGCACGGCTATTTGCCGGATGGCGTTGGACGTGATGCGACTCAGGTTCCGATGGATTCCTACTTGAGCGAAGCACTGCAATTGCATGTGGCGGCAGGCTCTTCCGCGTTACTGAGCGTGCAGTTGGAAGATTGGCTAGAGATGGATAAGCCGGTCAATATTCCGGGAACGGTCAACGAATACCCGAACTGGCGACGTAAGTTATCGATGAATCTGGACGAGATTTTTGCGCGTGAAGAAGTGAACCGCATTGCGGCACGTCTGACCGAAGTGCGCAGCAAAGCCAGCCAATAAGGAAATCAGTGACCAATTTCTTAACTATGACCAAAAGAAGTTTCGGGTTGGTCACTCTTTCCTCCTTGCTAAGTCCGGTAAGATGGACACACGCTTTGCCCGCGCCTTGCGGGCTTTCTGTTATACCCAAATACCTTGAAGAGGCGCTAACACGCCGATCTTTAAGCCGGAAGGGGATATTCGCTAGTTAGGTTAGGAGTTAGGTTTGAAGATCACAAAAAAACCATCCAAGGTTCAACAATTTTATGATCAGTTGGCGCGTGCAGCGTTTGCTGATCCCTTTTCATTTCTAGGCCCTTACATTCCCGCTGAACAAGGTGCGCTGCGAGTGTGGATGCCGGGTGCTGACAACGTCGCGTTGGTGGTTGAAGGGCAAGCTCGTGTGGCGTTAGAGCGTGAAGGCGAGGGCGGCTTTGTGCTGAAAGATGGCCGTAATCTGCGTTTTACGCACTACCAATTGGCTGTCGATTGGGCGGGTACCGAGCAGTTACTCGATGATCCGTATCAATATCACGGCCTCTACGCTGAATATGAAGATCTGCATACGCCAAAGCAGATGTATCACCATATGGGGGCGCAGTTTGTCACCCTAGAGCGTGATGGAAAAATGGTCTCTGGCGTACGTTTTCTAGTGTATGCCCCTCACGCGGCGGCGTGCAGTTTGATTGGCGCTTTTAACCATTGGGATGGGCGTCGCCATCCGATGCAGCGTCTCGATTACGGTATTTGGGGAATTTTTATCCCCGGCTTGCCGGAAGGCACGCAATACAAATTTGAGCTGAAAGGTCCACATGGAGAAGGTCTGCCGCATAAAGCGGATCCGTGGGGTTTTTATGCTGAGCAATACCCTTCTTTTGCTTCTGTGACTTATGATCATCGTCGTTATCAGTGGCAAGATACGGCTTGGCAGCAGCGCCCTGTGACTGAAAAGCGTAAACAAGCGCTCTCGTTTTATGAGCTGCACGTTGGCTCATGGAAGCGAGGCGAAAACGGTGAATTCCTCAATTATCGTGAATTGGCCGATCAATTGGTGCCTTATCTGGTTGAGATGGGTTATACCCATGTTGAGTTAATGCCTGTCGCTGAGCACCCATTTTATGGTTCTTGGGGCTATCAACCGGTTGGTCTGTTTGCGCCCACTAGCCGTTACGGCTCGCCGGATGATTTCAAATATTTTGTCGATTTGTGCCACCAAGCGGGGATTGGTGTGGTGCTCGATTGGGTGCCTGCGCACTTCCCGTCGGATTCTCACGGTCTGGCCAATTTTGATGGCACGCCCTTATTCCATGATCCGGATCCACGTCGCGGTTGGCATCAAGACTGGAACTCTTACATCTACGATCTTGGTCGCGAGCATGTGCGCCGTTTCTTAGTCGCTAATGCGCTGTATTGGTTTGAGATGTTCCATATCGATGGCATTCGTGTTGATGCGGTCGCATCGATGCTCTATCTCGATTATTCGCGTAGCCATGATCAATGGATCCCGAATGTTGATGGTGGACGCGAAAACTACGATGCGATTGCTACCTTCAAATGGATGAACGAGGAGGTGTACAAACACTTCCCGAATGCGATGACGATTGCCGAAGAGTCGACCGCGTTTCCCGGTGTTTCTGCACCGACCTTTATGGGCGGCCTCGGGTTTGGTTTTAAGTGGAACATGGGCTGGATGCACGATAGCTTGTCGTACATCAAAGAGGATCCGGTGCATCGCAAATACCACCACAATACCCTGACTTTCCCGCTGATTTACGCGTTTAGTGAAAACTATGTGCTCTCTTTATCACACGATGAAGTGGTGTATGGTAAGCGCTCACTTATGTACAAAATGCCGGGTGATGAGTGGCAGCAAACCGCCAACTTACGCGCCTACTTGGGTTATATGTATGGACAGCCGGGCAAAAAACTCAACTTTATGGGTACCGAGTTAGGACAGACTGCGGAGTGGGATCACGATGGTCAGTTGCAGTGGTTCTTAACGCAATTTGAGCGCCATGCCGGGATCCAGCGTTTGGTGCGTGATTTGAACCATCTTTACCAAGCCCAAACCGCGTTGCATCAGCTTGATTGCGATCCGCGCGGCTTCGAATGGCGCTTACAAGATAATGCCGATCTCAGCGTGATCGCCCATGAACGGATGGATGAAGCCGGTAATCGTGTGTTAGTGATCACCAACTTCACGCCTGTTCCACAGCAGGCATTTCGCTTAGGTGTTCCTAAAACAGGGAAGTACCGCTTGTTGCTCAATACCGATGCCAAGCAGTACAACGGCAGTGATTATCCGGTATTGCAGGATGTGAGTACGGAAGCGATCAGCAGTGAAGGTTTGGATCAATCGCTGCTATTGAGTGTGCCGCCGCTCGCGACGCTATTTTATCAATGGAGTGCGAAGTAGCTCTTCCCGTTTATCGTTATATAGCCTTCCTACTTGGAGCTGCAACGCCAAGTAGGAAGGCTATACCTTATGAAAAAAACCGCTGCGGCGGTTTTTTTGTTGATGCCCTACTCATGATCTTTTACCTGCAGCGCTAAGTGGTGAGTGGATCTCTCTGAATACGGGATCTTTGCCAAAGATCTCTGCTTCTTAAACTCGAGAC
>NZ_WPDC01000003.1:0-95362 GCF_035615595.1 Vibrio sp. R-1
ATAAACAACCTAGCTTCGGCTAGGTTTTGTTTTATCTGGGCTTTATTGATAGCGACATCACATCCACATCCATAACTTAAGCCGCTTTCCGGCGGAAGCTAAGCTCCTTCAGATAAGACACAACGCCACCATTAGCTCACCATTTATACGCTCTTTTGCGTGATGGCCGCTGATGTTCTCTCTTTTACGTTCTTCTTTTTAGGTTTCTCTGCCACACAAAACCAACAAATAACAGGCAATAAAAAACCCAGCTGCAGCTGGGTTTTTTCCTATCAACTCGAACTAGCCTAGAAGAGCCAGTGCTGAGTTGGGTGCCTGCTTGGCTTGTGCGAGAACAGAACTTGATGCTTGAGAAAGGATCTGCGCCTTGGTCAGTGCAGTCGTTTCTTTGGCAAAGTCTGTATCTTTGATCCGGCTCTTAGACGCATTCACGTTTTCGTTAATGTTATCTAAGTTGTTGATCGCGTGGTTGAATCGGTTTTGGAATGCACCGAGTTCAGCACGATGGCTATCCACATATTTCAAGGCAGCATCGACAATCGCCACACTCTCTTGTGCACCACCAACCGTAGTGACATCCAGAGTATCAACCGTCACGTCTTGCGCAGCACCGATACCTAACTCACCGGCAAGTGCGCCACCAAAGGTCGCAGCACCATCGATTCGGTTGTTATCAGTGAATAGCTGTAACTTACCTTCTTCATCCACCGATGCTTTGATCATGTCGGTTTGACCGTTGATGTAAGTGGCCAGCTCTTCGATATCATCCCCTTCTTTCGCATTGATCGAAATGGTGACATCGCCTTCGCGTTTGTCTTTCAGAGTGATGGTCAGATCGGTTTTACCCGCTTCCACGCCCCAGTTTTTGTCTTTACCGTTAGCCGCTTGATAGGTTTTACCTCCCATCAAAGCGTTATCGCTGCGCATATCTTTGATGTTAAGCATTACCGCTTCACCGTTATCCGCACCAATCTGGAATGACTTGGTTGCGAATGTACCATTGAGCAGCTTGTTACCACCGAAAGAGGTGGTTTCTGCAATACGGTTGAGCTCATCATTCAACGCGGTAATTTCTTCTTGAATCGCAACGCGTTCGGACTTCGAGTTAGAACCGTTTGCTGATTGCAAGGAGAGATCACGCATACGTTGTAAGATGTTGGTGGTCTCATTCATTGCCCCTTCCGCGGTTTGCGCCATCGAAATACCATCGTTGGCGTTACGAACGGCAACATCTAGACCTCGACTTTGCACGTTCAAACGGTTAGAGATCTGCAGACCTGCCGCATCGTCTTTTGCGCTGTTAATTTTATATCCTGATGATAGACGTTCCATTGACGATTGCTGTGCATTGGTTGCACTCGTCAAGTACCGTTGTGCTGTCATTGCTGACACGTTGGTGTTTACATTCACCGCCATAGTGGTATCTCCTATTGATTTTCCGACGTAGCGGAACTCCCAAACGGTCTCCGACGTCTCGGAAAACCAAGCAGTTCTCTCAAAGTTACCTCTATTAGCGACTCGTTGAATAAATCCTGTAGCAAAAAGATGTTTTTTTACCCTAAACCCTCTGGAATCTATGCATCTTGAGAGATATAACACAAATAACATAAATATCAGGCTGATAGGCTCAAGTTTTACCCATAATGGCCGGGGCATCCACTCACGCTTCGGGAACCGTTCCTCAGCGGATGATAGGAAAAAGTAGAAAAGATAAAGGTGGGGGGTAAAACGCAGAAAAAAGAAAAGCCCCTTTTCATACCTGGATTTTTATAAACTTTAAAAACAATAGCTTACACTTAAATAATCATCACAATGGCGATAATGTGGCGACAGAAACCAAAGTAAACCTTGTTTTCGTGGCTTTTATGCCGCCACTTTTTTGGTGGCCTATTTGCTTCTCGCCACTGATATTTTTTGAAAAACTGTTTTTGCTGTCAAATCCTCTCTATCCCTTGCTGTGCTTGGCTTTGCCAGCCTATCGGATGATCGTCACTTTCTGGCGCATGATCATTAAAACCGTGACGGAATCCGTCAACGCTTCATATATTTCAATCACTTAATAAAAATCTCATGATCATTTCTGATCGTCATTTTTGCAATTAACTGAAAAAAATTTCAATTTTCGAAATTTTAAAAAGGCGGTTTTAAGGCACTTTCGGCGGTTTGCGGTATCGTCCAGCCCCCTTGCTGCATAAGGTTTTGCGGTTTATTGCCGTTTCGATGGCGTGTGGTGTTTTTCGCTAAACCAAAATTTCGAAAAAAGTGATCCAAAAACCGCGCGGGCGGGTGTATAGGAGCGCGGATTCCGTGGGTCAAAGGGTCGATTACGTGGCTGTATGCGCTTGGGTGTGGCTTGGGTGGGGTGTTGTGCTGCGAAGTGAGCGTTGCAGGCAAAAAGAAACGCAGCGGTTAGGCTGCGTTGTGGTGCGCTTGGTTGGCTACTGCTTTGTTATCGGGTCTAGCCTTTCTTTGAGCTGGGCACTGTCTGAGCCGTGATCGCTTATGTCACTCGCTTGGTTTGGTGCTGCGGTGGCTGCAGGTCCCGCCATCACGCCGCCGTGGGTATGGCTTGCGAGTGTGTCGGCTAATTCTTTTACCACTTGCATCAGTTCTGATAGCAGAATGAGTACGTTCTCTTGCTTCGAACCAATCCATGTTTTGGGTGACTGCAACCACTGATGTTCAGCAACGATACTGCGGCGCACTTTACCGATCACCTCAATCAGTTCTCCGGCTGTGGCTACGTGCATATTGCCTAAACTGCCCAGCTCTATGTTGTCACCTGCCAGTAGTTCGATTGCGCCTAACGCCTCGATGAGCTTTTTGCCTATGATGTTCTCTAAGCTATGTTCATCGATCAGTAACTGGTGTTGCCCAAACTCACCTGTGTATTGGTGTGCCTGATCTACTTGCTTAAATGCTTTGCTGGTAAAAGTCTGATCGGTTTGGTCTGTAATGTTACCAGCGGCATCAATGCGGCGGCTTACTTCTTCACGTTGCTGCTGCAGTTGCTCACCGGGCGCGATGGTGGGTAGCGCATAATCTCGGCCATAAATGCCACGGATAAGCGGCAGATCACTGCGACCGTAAGCGAAAGCGATTTCTACGATTGTTCCTTCAAGCGGATAAGCCAGCAATCCCGATTCATGGCCGCTCATGTGAACCGGCAGTGGTATCGATCGGTAAACAGGGATGTTTTCATCTGGCTGCATGTCTTCATTGAGTACCTGTACATCAATGGCGAAGCGTGGGCGGAATGGGTCAGCGACTTGGCCTGCGGTCGCACTATCGCGCACTGCCTCTACTCTGCCGAAAATGGGCAAGTGATAACCTGCGGCGACTTCTGGCAGCATGTCATCCAGTTCACGTTTCTTGGCTGGCTTCGCGTCATCCGTCCAAAAGGCTGTCATTTCATCGCCGAACAGCTCAAGTTTAGTAATGCGTTTATCAAAGGCTACTCGCCCCGGTCTGAGCATTGGGAATGGGGCGAACGTTACGCTGTTACTGCTTTGCTTTGAGGTGAACTCGTGCGGAATGCTCATCGGCTTGTTGTAAAAATGGCTGTGCTCGTATGCGCCAAAGTAAATCACTTGGTCGGTATCTTGGTACCAGACGAAATCAGGCACTTGAAAGGCTTTACCGATTTTATCCAAGCACTGATAACCATCCCCCTGATTAACAAAGTTTGGGATCACCTTCTTGGTGTAATCCGCCTCCGGCAAGCGAAATTCCAGCCCTGTTTTTTTGGTGATGATGGCGAAAATATCCGCCATTGTTGGGTGCTCGATACTGATCGGCAATAGGTTGGAAAGTATCCCCGATAGCTCTTTCACAGTAATCCGAAAGGTTCCATTACTGGCTGGCTCAACTCTATCAATGAATCCCTCAAAAAATGGGGCGGTTTGCTGTTCATAGCCAATATCAAAGCGCACTAAAGCGAACCGCTCCGGCGGTGTTGTCGTCGTCACAATGAAAATGGCTTTGCCGCCCAGCGATAGTTTTAAGCTGACTTTGTTATCCGCCAGCTCATATTCTTCATTGCTGATGAAAAGGCGCTTGGTCAGTTTCACTTGGTCGCCTCCGCATTTTGCTGCAGTGCTTGTTGCAGTGCCGTGTTTTCTCTTTGTTGCGGCTTGTTCTTGGCTCGCCCTCGTTGCTCTTTCTGCTCGGCTACGCTGTTGTGCTCTTTGAGCTTAAATGACACCTGCCACGCCATTTTGTTTTCTTGCTGTACGGCGGAAAAGTGGCCTGTAAATTTGGCATTTTTGATTTTTAAGGCGTTGGCCACATCGTTAGCGACTCGATAAACCTTGCGATCACCGCTTTCATCTTTAGCGCTGCTCATGCTTTCCAGCAGTGCCAATTGAGCAAGGTCTTTAAATGCGATGAGGCCGGAGATTTCTAGCTCTGCGGCTTTGTCGCCCTGCTCTGACGTTGCAGTTAATGAGGCCATGCCGCTCATATCCTGATCTTTAAACTCACGCGAGAAGTTCACCAATAGGTTTTTGATGTTAAACGTCTGTCCATCTAGTGCGAACATAATAACTCCTCAAAAAATGGCTGCGGTTGGCTGCTGATTAACACACTGGCGATGGTGTGCGGGCAGGTGCTTGGTGCGGCGGCTTGTTCCAATTGGGTGGCGATACTCTCCGGCGTTCCGCTGAGTTTTATGCTGTACACGCTGCCGCTCAGTGATTTAAGCGCGTTGATGGTTGCGGTGATTTCACTCAACTGATTAGCGCGCTTTTGTGCCAACGCTGACAACTTGCCGATCACATGACTTGCATCACTGGCCAGTGATTCAAGCGTGGCGATTTGCGCCCCTTGTGCTGCGAAGTAGTCATTTAACGGGTTGGCATTTAAATGCGCATAAGGTTTAAAGCGTGGCTGAATGATACCCGCAGGCTGGTGCAGCTTTTCAGCCTCTTGCTTGCTCATGGCTTCGGCTTGGCGGTAACACTGGCACCAATCCGGTAGCGGAAATACGCGAGTGACTGCCGACAAGGTACTGACAAACTCGCCAAGGCTTTGTGTGCTGATCATGATTGCCACAGCATACAACTGACCTTTTGTCCTATGGGTATCCGAAAGGTCACGCAGTTTAGCAGCGAGTGTTTTGGTGGCGTTGGCTGGGCTTAGGTAGCAGCCTGACTCTAACCTCTCCCCCACTTGAAACTGATAGGGTGTAACACTGAGCACAGTGCCTTGATTGAGAAATGTGTTTAACTCACCGCGCAGGTTGAGTAACGCCTCTGCTGCAGCGCTTAAAGGGTGACGCCCTAAATTGGCGTCACTTTGCAGGTTGGTTAGTCGGCCAGTGGCAGCACTCATGGTGCTGCCGACTTGTTGAGTAACTGTTTCCGCCGCGGTCTGGATTGAGCCTGCTGACTCTGGCCATGTGAGTGCGTTGTTTTGCCACATGGTTACGCCTCAGGGTTAACAGGCCAAGGGTGATCAAGCTGGATTTTCTCGCGAGCGGCAATCGCTTGGCGTTCCAGTTCAATGGCTTCCGCTTCTTTTCCCTGCAGGCGTTTGATGTTGGCCTCTGATACTAATGGGTCAACCATGATGAAATACAGGTGACGGCGCAGGTTATCAACTTGGTCGAATTCGGCGATGTATTTTGCGCTGATGTCCGTTACCCATTCGCCATCAATCCAGCGATCAAAAGCGGTTTTTCGCTCTTTGTCTGTCCAACCATCCGGAATTAACTCTTGCTCGTCGATTTCTTTTCTCGAATAGTCTTCGCAGTTCCAGATTGTGCGCATAACGCCGGAGAAAATGATTAGCTCACCATCTCGAACAAAGGTTTTGCGTCCCTGCATCTTTGCTGTTAATGCATCGCTATGCTGCTGCTCTGTGATTTCAATAGAGCCATCTTCGAAATAGCAAAGCAATTTATCATCAATTGCGTAAAATCCACCCATTATTTAATCCTCATTATATATTTAGCGCCGATTGCGAAAGTTTGGTTCCTGTCACCAGTTGGAACAACATTGGATGCATTAAAAGTCGCATTCGTGTATCGAGTTCCAACTTGCGAACCGCTCAACCAACTCGGTATTTTTCCAGTTGTCGTTGATAGCGATATTGCACCACTACCATTTTCCAGTGCCCCAACCTGGTTATTAGAGTCAACAACGCTAAATCCTGCTTGAATGTTTCTAATTGTGTCGTTAAACACTTTAGATTTAGTCTCTGATGGATTCAAAGATGCTTCCATTGTATTGAGCATCTCAATCTTAGTGTCGTTCAATGGTGAGCCTTGCATACTGACTTTGTACTTAATAACCAAATTTGGCGCAGCACCTGCAACTTCTTTATTAATGAGTATTCCATTGTTATACGGGTCAGCGTCAGTAAGCACAACGTAACGAAATCTTGGATCATTCATCGGTGGAAGTTCCCCGACGTGCGGAAAAGGCACTCCAATCGGCACGGATGCGTACTCTTTATTGTACAGCACTGCATTAGCTGATTCTTCATCACTCACGTCAGCCCAAACTCCAGGTAGCTCACTAATACCTGCGAATTTATGAGCACCTCGATTAACTCCGATTTTTGATGTAAGCAGGTCGATGCTTACAGTGATTCTCAGCTCACTTGCACTCGGATAACTTAGCATGACTCCGGTTTCTGAGAGTGATGGGTTAGCACGTACTATTGTCCCGTTTGCAAGCTTTACCCCAGCAAAAAAACTGGTGCCAAACCTCTGTCTCGTAATAGTGTAATTGCCGCCCGCAGCACTAAGTACACCGCCAACAAGGGTCACTCCAACAAGTGTTGACCCTTGTCCTACAAAAACACCCAAAACAATTTCTGCGCCTGATGGATAATTCCTTGGCGTCGCGTCGGGCAGAGGGTGTCCAGTCCTGCCAGGAACATTCCAGTTTTGATTTCCTTTCAGGCGGTTTTCGACTTGGTTTAATGCCCAGATTGGCTTCCAATGGCTCCAATCACTATCCGCACTAGGGTCTATGACACCACCATTATCCGGCCCTGACGCAGCGCGAGCGATATAGCGCAGGTTATTGCGAACGACTTCTTGTCCGATGCCGTAATTGATAAATGGCGACCACTCTTGATCGGCGTTGTCTGTTTTTACACGCCAATCTGTGATACTCCCATTCGCATTAATCCCCGCCAGCCTTGCAACGTAGTGTTGCTGCTGGTTTTGGTCAACGTAGTCGGTGAGCGGTGTCGCTGAGGCGCGAACGGTGACGATGTTCTGCCACTTTGATAACACGGTACCCGTGCGAACAACATCGATGTACAAACCCGTGGGCTTGGCGCTGATGGTTTGAATGACTTCGTTTTTTAGCTCGGCACGCAAGCCGCCCACGTACACCACACCCGGTGCTACTTTGTATTTGGCTGGGTCTGCTTGCTGGGTGACATCAAAGCCTTGAATGAATGCGGTGTGCCCGTAGTTATCCAAGCTCGCGAGGCGCATATCCTCTTCAATACCTAACAGGCGGGCTTGGTAGTCGATTTGCCACGTTTGCGCATCTACCGTAATGCCTGCTACTTGCGCTGCACCTGTGTATTGCTGCATTAGGCTTTTGGTGCTTGCCATGCCTGCTTCTTTGGTTTCAGTGGCTTTGTGTACCACCATACCGCAGGAGTTTGGCACGTTTTTATCACGCAGATAGATGGCGTTGAAGGTAAACGCTGCCACTGAACCGGGGATCACTACCGAATAGACCAGCGCGTTGTCGCCGAGCTTTCCGACTTGATCAATATTTTGCTGATGCACCCATGTTGATACGGCTGGTAGCCCTTGGTTACGGTCAATCGGCTGGCTTGGGTCAAGGTTTGGGATGTAGGCAAAAATCATCTCGTTCATGTCTGGCGCTTTGCCGACACTGATTTGATTTTGCAGGTACTTTTCAAACTGCAGTGGAATGGCCGTCTGGCTCATGAGTTACCCCCTAAGGTGGCGATAAAGATTTGTTGATGGTGCTCAATCGGCTGAGGCTTGAATTCGATGTGGGTCACTTCTTCCGATTTGGCGTGATAGAGTGCAAAGCTATGGCTGAACTCGCCGTGATAAACGTTCATTTCGCTTGGATAGGTCACTTGAAAGCGATAGCGGCGGCAGGTTCTGCCGTATTGTTCGATCAGCGTTTGTACTAAGCGGCTATTTTGTGAGAGTGAGCTGTCCGTCAGTTCAATCGTGCAAACATCCCACTCTACGGCGCTTTCGCGTTCTTTGAATGACACAATGGCAATGCCCAAGCGTTCAAAGATGCGCTTAAATCCTGCTACGCTGCCTGCGTCTTTTGCGTTAACGGTGGCAAACTTCACCCGCTTGCGAAACAGCCACAACGGCTCACCGTTGAATTGTTTGATGTCTCTATCCCACGCCATCAAGCGCAGAATTTTTTCACTGCAGGTGAGCGCGTCAAACTGTTGAAGCGGGAACAGCAACCAGCCGCGCACTTTGCGCATGAATGCAAACACACCATTGCTCAGAAAATAGGGTTCTATCTTCTCTTCTGAGGTGGTTTCGCCATCCTGCCACCACGGCGTTGGCGTTTGTTCTAGCTCTGGTGCTTGTTTATCCCATTCGCTCATTGTTCCAGCTCCGTGACGTTGAGGGTTTGTAAGCGTGGTTGAGTGAGCAAGCTGATGATGTCGGTTGGTTCACCGTCTACTTTGATGAGTACGGATTCGACGTTCTCCATCTTGCTGTGAATTTCGTGGGCGAGCTGCGAAATGCTGAATCGGCTTTCTGGTTTCGCTCTGGTCATTTCTGGGTAAGCCGCTGTTTCACGGAATGCGGCACGAATGCGGTTTTCTACTTCCAGCAGTTCATTGATTTTCTGCATCTCATCGAGATTCGCGACAAAGACCACCTGCGCACTGATGCTGTGCTGAGTCTCTGGAATGGCTAAACAAGTCAGCACGTCACCGTGGCCGTGGTGGCCGTCTTGCATGATGTGTTTATTGAGTTGGTCAAGCACATGCTGTGGCGTTGCGCCCACTTCCATCAAGATATAGGCATTGGCGCTACCCGGTGTGATGTGGCCTGTGTTTTCAAAGAAGATGTTATCACTACGGATCCCCGCCACGCTGGCAATCATTGCGCGGTAAACATCGTCGATGTGCCATTCGCCCGCACTGGTAAAGGCGTTTTGTAGGCGTAGGGCTAATTCTTCGTCGCTTTCTTGGTCTGCGCCGAGTTGGGTTATCCAATTCGCTTCATTGGTGACAGAGACAATGCCCGATACGCCCTGCGGCAGAATGCTGAAATAGCCTGCAGGCAGGTTGTAAGCGGCTCCCGCTTCACTGGCTTCACACAAGACTTTGCCGGAGGCTTGCCCCGCTTTGATCACCGTGGTTTTGATTACGGTGAGTTTGTACACCTTTCCTTCAATCTCTGGCGTTTGAATGATGGTTCCTGCTTCGATACTGGTTTCATCTGCGGCGTTGGCTTTGGTGAAGGTGATTAAGCCTTGGGTGCTCACTGCGCCTTTGGGCGTGACGTTGTATTCCCATGCTTTTAGCTCTAGCGCCCAACGTTCCGCCGTACCCACAAAGATATTGGGCATGACATGCCCTGCTAGCAGTGTGCGGATCAGCCACACAGCAGGTGTCACAACGGCAGCACGAACCCAACGCCAGAAAGGTGACATTTGCGAATCGTTGGACAAGAGGCTTCCTGACTCGGTCACGTCTGCTTTGAGCGCGGCCTCGAAGGCATCCTCAGTAACGGGTACGCCCGATTCTGAGAGTATTTCGACAAAGTCGGCCTGCGGTCTTTTGCTCATGCGATCACCTCGGTGCTGATGGGTTGCTCGTAGTCGTATGCGTTGGCAGTGAGTAGGATGTTTCCTGCTTCGCTTTCGGTGGCTTTCGCCGTGCCGGGGATAATGCGGTTATCCAACTCGGCTTTTTGTTCGATTTGCAGCAGTACGTCTGCACGTAAAATGGGGTTACGTTCTGCCACTAATTTACGTGCCAGCCCGCTTTCCATGATCGCGTGTTTGATGTCCTGCGCGATGCTGTAAAGGTCGCTGCATTGGGTTGGCTGCGCTCCGGCGTCTATCTTCCAGCCGCCGTCGATGACTTTGATATCGATATAGCGTTTATCCGGCATTGAGTTCGTCCCATTCTGCAAGCTGTTCTGGTGTCATGCCGCCTTGTGGCGTGATGTAAACATCACCGTACTGGCGCACGTTTTGGGTTGTGCGGCTTTCGCTGCTGTTGAGGTTGTTCACCATGTTTTTGGATAGCTGCGGTGTGTTCTCTGGCCGTTTGTAATCAATGAGTGTGCTATCCATGCTTGGGCGCGAGGCTTCAAGCGCCGCGACATCTGGCAGTACAGGAACGGCTTTTGCGATGGCGGGTTGGGTTTCTGGTACTGGCACATCGGGCAGTTCTCCGGCACGCCACTCGATGTTGATGCCGGGGATCATGTTGAGCATTTCAATCACGCCATCTATGGCGGCGGCGATGATTTTGAACCAAGTGGTATCCGCAAAAGAGGCTTTGATTTCGTCCCACCAGTAAATCATTGCGCCGACTGCTGCGATTAACGCCAAAATGCCAGCGACCACCCATGTTATCGGGTTTGCCCACAATGCTGAGTTGAATACCCACGTTCCCGTTGCAGCATCCAAAGTTAATATTCTAAACAGCTTTAATATTCCGGTTAGCCCAAGCATGGTCACTTTCCAACCTCCGGCCATCATTTTGGCTATTCCCATCACGAGCGAGAGAGAGGCAACCACACCGCCAAAAGATAAAGCAATGATCGAAACAGTACTCAGTGCAGTGGTTAATGTTGGATACTCTTTAGTCATGGATGTGAGCCACATGAGGCCATCGGCGATGCTGCCTGTGACGGCGTTGAAGGCTGGTAAAACCATTCCAAATGCTGCGGTTCGAATAGCGAACCATGAGTTTTCTAAACGCTGCGATTGATCTGTCATCGCTTTAGCCATAGTGATGGCGGTTTCCATGGTTGAGTTTTTATCTAGCTCAACCACTTTCTGAGCGAGCTCATCAGTTTTGCTTTGCAGGTTTTGAATAAGTTTTACCGCCTCTCCCGAACCGAATGCATCAGAGAGAATGGCAAATTGTTCATCTGTCGAGAAATGCCCAATACGCTGTTGAATTGACTCCAACATATCGGCCATCGGTAGCATTTTTCCGTATGAGTCGAAGAAAGATAGCCCGAGCTTTTCTTGTGCTTTTACTGCGCCGCCAAGGAAGGCGGTGTATTTCGTGGCGGCTTCGCCTCCCCCCATGGTGGCGGAGAGCATACCAAGTACGGCCATTTGCTCGGCCATATCCACACCCATGGCGGTCGCTGATGAACCAAGCGAACTGAACGCCTGAGACATTTTATTACCATCGGTTTTAAACATCTGCACCGCTTGTGCGGTCATGCCTGTCACACGTTCTACCCAGTTTGAGTTTCCGAGTGCTGCGGCATCTTTTTCAAAAATGCCATACATGGTGCCCATGTAGTTGGTAATGGTTGCGGTGTCTGCTTTGGTCGCCGCCGCAAGAATGCCCGAGCTTTTGGTAAAATCTGAAAGCTCAGTGCCTTTTAACCCTGCGATAGCAGATTGAATATCGTAAGCCGCCCCGATAAATTCAGTGGCTGACTTACCGTATTCGCCTGAAAAATCCAGCGCTGTATTTTTCAGATGCTCTAGGGTATCCGCTGCGACATTGAGTGATTTTACTTCACCAATCTTGCGGTTAATTTCAATGGCGGGCATCAACGCATTTTGAATGGCAACGCCTGTCGCCCACAAGCCAGCACCACCCTTTGCAGCCTGTTCCATGCCTTTTTCAGCGGCACTCATGGCTCCATTAATTTCGGTGGTGATGCCTTGCAGTGGCTTGGTAACTTGGTCAACTAACCCGATTACCATCATCAGCTTTTCATTCATCCGGTTACCATTTAAAGTTTAAACAGCTTTGATATTGCGGACATCACCGCATGTTCGGTGCGATCTTTCTCTAATTTATCCAGCCACAGTGCGCGGGCGAGGTTTTGCGGGTCATCATCTTCATTGGGTAGGTAATGACGCCGCAAAATGAGCGCTTGTTCGATGCCGTTCTCTTCGATGCGCTCTACCCGCTCTTTTAGTTTTTTAGGGTGATGGTGATGCCGCCTTTTGAGGCTTCATACACTTTGCCAAACAGCTCAATGATTAATCCCGGCACGGTGTTCATCAGCTCCACCAGTTCTTCTTTTTGTTCTTTATCCACGGTGCGTTCTAGGTAAGTGCGGGCTGGCTCAACTTTGTTGTCACCGGATACCCCGTTCACATAGTTGTTGGCATCGGCCACGCTTGGCGTGAAATTAAAATCGATACCATTAATGCCAACGGTGACGGTTTTGGTTGTGAAAACAGGTTTAGTCATGGTGTTTCTCTCTCTGTTGGTTGTTCGCGCTTTGCGCGCCAGTTCAAATAGTCTTCAATTTGTTGATTGCACTCTTTGAGTGCTTGCTTTAGGCGTGGAATGTCTTCGCTGACGACTTCTGGCCATGTGCCTTGCACGCTCGGTTTGTTGCAGGGCACGAGCATTCCCGCCGGAGGTAATCGAAAGATCACCTGTGTTGAAACGGTTTCAGTACGGTTCGCGCAGCCGCTGAGTAACAGCATCAGGAATGTGGCATTCAATACCTGCCATTTGCGCTTTAAGCTTTGCGATGTCGTCATTTAATTTCGCCTCGCTTTGGTTTCGTTCCTGCTGCCTTTTCACCATCAGTGCATTGTGTTCTGCGGCTTCCCCTTTCAGGGTGGCGATGGTGGTTAAATTGCTTTGGTTATCTGCCTGCGCTTGGCTGAGTTTTTCACTCAGCGTGATTTGTTCGGCTTGGCTGGCTTTGAGCTGTAACCCTAAAACTAGGATGGTGATCAGCAATGCCGCTAAGACGGTGGCGTTAATCCAGTGCCATGCAGCGTTCATATTCAATATCCCGTCGAATGATTAATCCCGGCTGTTTTACTCCGCCGCCATACACCCAGCGTTTGAGCTCTGCACAGGCTTGCGGGTAGTTCCCCTCAAGGCTTAACCGATAAATCTGCGTTGCTGTGCGGTTGCTGTTGCGTTTGTAGCGCTGGCATCCGGTGTTAAATGCAAAGGAGGTGAACGCATCGAACTGGCCTTGTGTCATGGGTTTGCCTGAGGCGCGTTCGACACTTTCCACGCAGCGTTCTGCTTCTTGCAGGTTCCTCACCCAATCTTTGGCGACTTGCTCAAGGCTTACGGGGTTATCGGGTACGCCGTGAGTGTTGCCCACGCCGTTGGTCACTAAACCGGATGGGCAGGTGTACGGGTCTAAACGACACCCTTCTGCATTGCCTGTCATTTCTAGCCCTTTTGGGCTGATGCGTAGTTCACCAAGGGCTTGGCCTTCGATCACGACTTCGCCAACTGGCTGTACGTATTCTTGGCCGACTATCGCCCCGCCCGTGATAAGGCTGATCACGGCGGCGACTGAGCACCAAATTTTTTTAGTTATTTTCATTGAGGTAGATTCCTCGTTCTTTGGCGATTTTCTGCATCGCGCGTTTATGCCAAATATTGGCGACTAGGGCAGTGACACCCACAAAGATGGATATCCACTGTTCAATACTGAGTAAGCCGAGGAACACACCGAGCCCTGACATCAGATAAGCGATATAGGAGGTGAGCTTTTCAAACCACTCTTGAAACCATTGGTTCTGTAACCATTGATTCATCGTTGCTCCTTTGCGGCCTGACAGGGGGTGCAATACTGACACCCCTTTACTTTTTCTTGCCGCTCTTTGGGGATTGGGTCGTCACATTCCAAACAGTGGGTGCGGCTAGGCAAGTGGGCTGTTTGCATTGCCCTTGCTCTGTGGTTAGCCAGCGCCATTTGTTGGAATTTGGCTTCCGTTTTTGCGGCATCGTCGATGACATCCATAACCGCCCTTACCGCTAGTTGATCAGGCCGCGAGTATCATCTTTCGATAGATACGGCACACCGTTAATGCGAACAAACAGCGGGCTTGTGACAAAGCCTTTTAGCTTGCGGGTGGATTTATCGCTGCTTTCTGGGTCAATGCTGAGGATGTCTGCCAGCACGAACTTGACGCCGAAGATTTCCACCTTGTCTTCGTCTTGGCCGTTGTTGGCGTAAAACATCATGTCGTCAGGTTTGATCCCGCGATAGCTGCCCGCTCGACGGGCGGCTTTGTGTACTTTTTTGAACTGGTTGAGGTCGAGTTCTACTTCAACATCACAGCTCACTTTGCCATCGGTATAGCCATCGGTGACGCCGCGAGTAAATGCCGCTTCGCTTTCATCGTTGATGGTTGCTGTGGCGCTTTTTACGTGGACGAATTCGCCAAATAGCGTGGTGTCAAAGTTGCGGCCTGAGAAACGTGCGTTGCTCATTAGTAATCCCCTTGTTTAACGGAAATGGCGATGGTGATTTTCACCGGGCATTCGTAGGGCTGAACGCTCATGTAGATTTCTAAATCTGTGCTGTTTACCCATTTGATTTGGATGTCTTCATCCTCTGGTGGGTAGATTTCCCCCGGCACGCCCGTGAGTGCCATGGTTCGCAAATCTTGGGTGAAATAGAGCTTTGCAGCGGCGATGCTTTGCGGCGTTGAGTTGAGTGTGCGGTCAGCAATGCGGGCAATGGCACGAATACGCACTTTGCGGGCGGCTTTCATCGCGACACGAATGTGTCGGATATCTTGGTAATCACCACCGGGCACATCGAGTGTTCGACCCGTTGTCCAGTATTGACCGGGGTAATCTGGGTACCACATCGGCACGGCGATGCGGTTTGACTCCAGCGCTTTTAGGGTGGCGAGGTCGAGGGCTTTTCCGGCTTTGTCTTTCATCAGCTCGGTGTTACCTACTAACCCGCCAGTCATGACTCGTGCCGGTGAATCTGCGATGGAAACTTCTTTATTCGCGAGACGGCCAGCGTATTTGCCGAGTGTGTCACCTGCTGCATGTACATTCGGCACAACGGAAATGTATTCACTCGCCACATCTTTTGGGATGGCGACCGTGTCGGCTAACCACTCTGCCCATGTTTGGCCGTTGGCTGGGTCGTTGTTGATGGCGGGCAGTTGGCACAGTACGCCGACTTCACGGCCTAAGCTGTTTTTCAGCTCGGTGCGCAGGGTGATGGCATCTTCGATCATGGCTTTGGTTTCGGCATCAAAGCCAAGCACAACGAATTCGAAGCTGGACACTTCATTGGCTTTTTTGACAGCGTCTTGCCAGTTGTCTTCTTCGCTGAGGATCATCACGCCCGCTGTCCATGCTTGTTTGCCGTTAAGCTGGGCGGCTTTGACAATGGCAAGCCCTTCGGCGCTGGCTTCGGCTAACACGTCATCAAGGTCTGAGGTTGAATCGACCATGATTAGGTTGCGAACGTCACCATTGACGGTACCACGGATGACGAATAGGAAGTGGCACTCGATATCGGCAATCGGGCCATTCATCAGGTTTAAGATTTTGATAATAACGGTAGGCCATGCCATGTTATTTGCTCCTGTTGCGCTTGAGTTCCCGTTTAATCATGATTGCCAGCCGTTTAGGGCTGATTCCGATTAATCGGCGTTCCGGTCTTCCTACTTTCCAATCCCGTGCTGGGGTTTTGTTTTCCAGCTCTTGAATGGTTTTTGCCGCTTCGCCCACTGTCATGTTTTCTCGTATCCATGCCAGAGTGGGCTTTTTGCCTCTTTTCTGTCGCCCCTGAGGCTTGAGGCGGTAATCGAGATCGCGCAGCGCTTTGGCTTGCTCTCGGGTGGCTGGGTCTGTTTTTCGCGGCTCATTTTGCTGCTTGGCTTGCCGCTTTCTGGCGGATAGCCCACTGTCTTGCGCGATACCGTGGTGATGTTCGTAAGCGACTCGACCACGGGCGGAAGGCCAGCCCACCACTAGGGTGCGGTTATTATCACGCTGAAAGTGTTTGAGCTTTTGAGTAAAGCCTTTCAGCAGCTTGCCGCGCCCTCGTTTTCGTTTTGCCCATGCGCTCCCATCAGGATCACGCTGTGCTCGTATGTTTTTGCGCGTGGTTTTGGCAATTTGAGCACCAATTCTGCGCAGCATTTTGTCACGGGTTTTTCTGTCTAATCCCAGCAGTTCGAGTTGTTCCATTACGCGCAGGTAACTGCGGTCTTCGGCTTTAATCTCGAACATTGGCGACCACATCCCGTAGGTTTTCAGCTACCCAAACTGGGTATTCTTGAATGTTCCAGCGCTTGTTCTGCCAGAACACATTGCCGTTCTCGGCTTCAACGAGTTTGATTGGCTCTTCGAATGCGACTTGAATCAGCACTTCGGCGCTATCTTCATCTTCTACAACAACTTCAATTACTGGGTCTTTCAGTTCGCCGAGTTGATCTTCTCGGTCTGCATCTTTATCCATTAGCCATGCGGCTACGTTGGCGAACAGTACCGCTGGGTCATACTTTTTGAACGGCAAGCGGTCGATTTGAAATTCAGCGAGGTAACGTTGCTGGCAAATATCGATGCCGTTGCCCATATGTCTAGGGGTTAGAATGAGCGCTATGTCGCCCATCTCGGCATCAAGTCGCTGGGCAATGTGTTTGCCGACACACATTTCGATGTGTGCTTTCAGCGCCTGCATTTTGTAGCCCACGCGATAACTCATATAAGCTCCACGCTTGCGCGATTCTTGCCGAGCATATTGCGGATGATGCGTTCACTTTCGGCCAGCAGTTCGTTTTTGGTTTCTTGTGATCGCTCAGCGAGGTGATCACCTTCTTTTTTCTGGCTGACGGTGGCGAAATCGGGCAGTAAATCGGCTTTTGCCCGAGCAAACACGGCGCTTTGGTACTGAATGACGATGAGGTTTTTATCATTCACTTTTGGGAACGCTGGCACGTCTTTAGCACTGGCATGGCCTGCGGCGATGTACTTGGCTTTCAGATCACTCAGTTGCAGGTTTACCGATGCGATGGCGTTAACCACAGCGTGAGCGATGCGCTCATCGTCTTGCGCGGCTGGCGTTCCACGCAGGCGTTCGAAATCTCCTGCGTTGATGTTTGGCCAGAATCCATCGTTCTCGATGGTGGTATCCTGAAAGCTGGTGCTGCTGGCTGTGAACATGCGTTTCTCTCTAAATAGGTGCGCTCTAGCCACTGGGTCGACGGTATAGCAATGAACCACGCAGGTTATTGCAACCTCGCCAGCCGAGCGCGGCGGCGTAGGAGCTTTACAAATTCTTGCCTTCGTTGATCGCGTTGATACGCATATCAATCTGGTCAATCTTGGTTTTCACCCCGATTTTGTCGTGCTTTTCATGGGCGGTGATGAGTAAGGCTTTGGCCTTTTGCAACCGCTCTAGATCACCAATTGAACTTGGCTTTGGTTCGCCTTTTTCGTTCATCAGCAGGCCGTA
Organism: Vibrio sp. R-1; assembly: GCF_035615595.1. Taxonomy (NCBI): domain Bacteria; kingdom Pseudomonadati; phylum Pseudomonadota; class Gammaproteobacteria; order Vibrionales; family Vibrionaceae; genus Vibrio; species Vibrio sp. R-1. The sequence goes on from NZ_WPDC01000003.1 coordinate 17,387, forward strand.
ACCCGCGAACTTGTACCACTTGGCTTCAACGACTTCGGGTAATACCCACTCTTTGTCGATTTTCTCGAATACACGGGAGAAGTAAGGCTCGATTGAGTGGCCGTTCGGTAGCTGTTGCTCTGCCCATTTGAGCACTTCATCCGCGCAGACAATTGCCCAGCTTGAGCGTTTAAAGTTTTCCGGCGTGGGTAGGTTTAGCTCGATGGCTTTGAATAGCCATTCCACGGCGGTTTCCAGATCACCGATGTCGAATAACCAAACGATGAGATCTGTAAAAATGGGGTTTTGATAGCTTTCCCCAGCAGCGAGGTATTTTTCAGCCAGTGGTTTGTATTTCGGGATCAGCACATCACGTTTGTGGTTGACCTTTTCCGAAATTTGCACAAAGCCTTTCAGCACTTGCTTATCTTGCTCAAACTCAACTAAGCGAAGGTGCAAGCTGTCGAGGCTTTCCGCAGCAGCGGCATGAGCTGCCGCTGCTGGGGTGGCTAATACTGCCAATTTATGGCGTGCTGCTGGGGATAAGCTCATCAGTTACGCTCCAGCCTCTGGTTTAGGGCCGATGTGGACTTTTTCTGGGTTGTAAGCGGCGAACGCTTCCAACACACCCACTGCGTAACCTTCCATGCGCCAGTATGCGTTTTCGAACTGCTTGCGATCAGATTCGTGTTTCGCTTTACGTTGAACTGTTCCGTGCTGAGTCAATACCTGCAGGTTTGCCGGAATGGTCACGACCATGGCGTTGTCTGGCAGGAATGGCGGCACGTAAGCGGGACGGCCAGCGATGGTTTTATCGAGCTTTTGAGCGGCGATTTGTTCGCTAGGTTTGTCCGCTTTGTCGTACAGCTTGGCCTGAGCGGCACCAATCAGCCCTGAACCGACGAACACGGTTAAGCGTGGGTCGTTGCGGAACATGGGGTGAATTTGGTTGTTGATGATGTCTGAGGCCATCGCGTCTAGCGTGCGGTAGTCGCCATTGGTTTCATCGAAGTAGACATCGACATCCACGACTTGTGAGGCTTTGCGGTTTTTCACATACGCAATCCAGCCTTCGTTGACATCTTGGCCGAGCGGATACTCTGCTGGATTGGTCGTTTCTGCTGCGGCAACGCCATTCCAGCCCACACGCATGATGTCGAGTGCGAACATTTGGTTAGAGAATTCAGTCAGGTGCTTCATGAACTGATCGCGGCCACCTTGGTTCGCCCACTGGCATAGCATTGCCCAAGTGATGGCGGCACAAGAATCGGTTTCCGCGAGTTTGTATTTGTGACCACCTACGCCCACTTGCTTGGTGAAACGGCCACCCGCTTTACGGCCAGTGTAAAGACCGGACACACCCACATCGACCACTTGACCTTCGATTTGGTCAACGGTGGTCACGGTGATCATTTTCAGAAACTCGGCAGACTCGGTAATGGCTGCGCGAAGTTTGGTTTCCAACTGCGGTGATACATTGAATAGATCTTCTACGTTCGATACGCCGTAGCTTTTCGCCAATTGCTGAGCGAAGTTATCCATGTATTCACGGGCGGATTGAGTAAGAATCTGCGACATTACGCGATGCTCCTAGTTACTGTGATGGGTTCGCGGTTAAACAGGCATGTAGCCTTCGCCGCCACCTGATTTATCTGCGCCTTGGCCATCAGGCCCCGTCTGGCTCAGTTGCGTGAATTTGGTTTCGAGATCGGCTTGCTTTTGAGCGATGCTATCAAGCGTTTCTGTTAGCTTGCTGAACTGCTCCGGAGTCATGCCGTTCGTTTCCTTGTCCTTGCCATCACCTTCGATTTCTTCACCGTTGGTTTCTGGCGTTTTATTGGTAGAAAAGTTTTTGAACTGGCTTTCAAGCTCGTTTTGCTTTTCGGTGATCACACCGATTGAGGCCATTAACGCGCTGTACTGTTCTTTGTTCATGGGTTTTTCGTCCTCTGATTGAGGTTTACTGGGTGTTTCTGGCTCATCGCCAGCGATAAAGGTGCGCAAAGCGGAAAAAAGGCGATCAGTGCGGCTGAAACATTTCTCTAGGTGGAGTTCTTCGAGCGCGTCAGACTCAATCGCGGTTTCTTCGCCATGGCGACGAGAGAATTTGAGTTGCGTTGTACCCGTGGAGGCTGGGGAGTCAGTCACAGCTAGGCCCATTAAATAGCAACGCCCCTCGCCCTTGTAATCGGGATTCGGTTCAATCGAGGTAAACAGCTTTTGCCCTTCTTGGTTTGCGTCCAAGAGGTATTGGTTTGGCGTTAACTTGGCAAATAGGCGGAGTTTGTCGTCTAGCACTTCGGCTTTGAGTTCTTCGACTACGCCCCAGTTTTTACCTTCAAACGGCCCCCAAGAGCTGCGCCAGTGCTCTGGCCAGATTAATGCGGTGTATTCATCTTTGGCGTAGAGAGAGGCCATGTCGTTAATCCACGACTTGGTGATTTTGCGCCCGTCTACGGTGCTGCCTTCGGTGGCAATGACTACCCAATCACTGGTTTTTGGCATGGGGTGAACACTCTTGGTTATTGCTGAATCTCGTTAATGTGTCGCCACCATACGCCGTAAAAAGTTGGCTTTCAGCAAGCAGTGTTCGGGTGAATTCGGATATGGGGTTATATCCGAAATTGGCGGAATTTTTGTAGGCGAATCAGGGTGTTTTCGCGGCGTATGATGCGCTCATGGCATACTCTCCCGAAATCCGACAAGCCGCCCGAGCCCTCTATTTGAAGGCATGGACGCCACGCGAAATCGCCGACGAATTGAATCTGAACAGTGACCGAATTATTTACTACTGGGCGGATAAGTTTGGTTGGCGCGATATGTTGCGTGAACAAACGATTGATGAAGCTATCGCGAATCGTATTCAAACGCTGCTTGAGGTAGAGAACCCAAGTAAACCGCAGTTGGATATGCTCGATCGGCTGATTAATCATCACGTCAAACTTAAGAAGCTGCGCGCTACTGAGCATCCGACTCAACCCAATGAAGCGGGTACAGCTTCGGCGCAAAGTGGTGCACAAAATAGCAAAAGTGGTTCACCTAAGGCCGAATCTGGCACACAAACGGGCGATTCTGGTAAACACTCTGCCCCCAGTGGTAAACGTGGCAAGAAAGTTAAGAATGATGTTAGTGAGATCACCGAGCAGTGTTTCAAGCTATGGCATGACTCTCTGTTTGAATATCAAGTTGTTATGCGTAACAACTTGCATCAGCGGATTCGTAACATTCTCAAATCTCGCCAGATTGGCGCAACCTATTACTTTGCAGGTGAAGCGTTAGAACAGGCGATTCTTACGGGCGATAACCAGATATTTCTCTCAGCCTCTCGCGCTCAGTCTGAGGTATTCCGCCGCTATATTGTCGCGTTAGCGAAAGAGTTTTTAGGGCTTGAGCTTTCTGGCAACCCGATGACACTTTCTAACGGCGCTGAGTTACATTTTCTTTCTACCAACGGCAAAACGGCACAGAGTTACCACGGCCACGTTTATATTGATGAGTATTTCTGGATCGGCAAGTTTGACGAGCTGAACAAAGTCGCCTCGGCGATGGCTACGCATAAAAAGTGGCGTAAGACTTACTTTTCTACCCCTTCTTCTAAGATGCACCCTGCTTACCCGTTCTGGACGGGTGAAAAATGGCGCGGCGATAAAACCACTCGGAAAAATATTGAGTTCCCGACCTTTGATGAACTGCGCGATGGCGGTCGCTTGTGCCCTGATCGCCAGTGGCGTTATGTGGTTACGATTGAGGATGCCGCTAAGGGTGGCTGTGACCTCTTTGATATTGAGGAACTGCGCGAAGAGTACAGCGAGACGGACTTCAACAACTTGTTTATGTGCGTGTTTGTTGATGGTGCCAGCTCGATATTTGAATTTAATAAGATTGAACGCTGCATGGTGGATATTGAGATTTGGCAGGACTTCAAGCCGAGCTCCGATCGCCCATTTGGTAGCCGTGAGGTGTGGTTAGGCTATGACCCATCACGAACCCGTGATAATGCGGTGCTGATGGTGGTCGCGCCCCCGATTGTGGCGGCTGAGAAATTCCGTGTGCTTGAGAAACACACTTGGCGCGGGCTTTCTTTCCAACATCAGGCCTCTGAGATCAGCAAAGTGTTTGAACGCTTCAATGTGACTTACCTTGGCATTGATATCACCGGCATTGGCGCAGGTGTTTACGATTTGCTGAGCAATAAGCACCCTCGCGAAACGGTGGCAATTCACTATTCCAATGAAAATAAAAACCGCTTGGTGATGAAGATGATCGACATCATTGACGGCAACCGCCTGCAGTTTGATGCGGGCATGAAAGAAACGGCAATGTCGTTTATGGCGATTAAGCGTGTCGCCACGAACAGCGGCAACATGATGACCTTTAAGGCCGAACGTAGCGAGCAAGCTGGCCACGCTGACGACTTTTGGGCGCTTTCTCACGCGCTGATTAATGAACCCCTCGATCACTCCACTCAACGCAAATCAACATGGCAGATGGCAGCATGACAGAAAAAAGAATTATCAATGATGTAAGTAATATCACTGAACAATGTTTTGAGCGTTGGCATCGCTCACTATATGGATATCAACATACTATTCGTAATAACTTGCATCAGCGCACTCGTCATATTCTTAAATCAAGGCTTTCTGGTTTATCCCATTACTTTTTAGGTGAAGCGTTAGAACAAGCGATTCTTACTGGTGAAAATCAGTTTTTTATTACTTCGGTCGATAATACTGACGCCTTTGAGCGCTACTTATACTCTATTGCGAAAGAGTTTTTAGGCATAGATATCACTGGAAATCCTGTCATTCTCTCTAATGGTGCCGAAATACATATTTTATCAGACTTTAATATAAAGAGTTCTCGTAATGGTTGCGCCTATTTTGATGAACACTTCTTCTCATATGAATTCGAAAAAGTTGATAAACATATCTGCGCAATAACTTGTTTAAAAAAGTTTCGTAAAACTTATTTTTCTTCTCTTTCGTTTGATACCCACCCCGCCTTTCAGCTGTGGACTGGTGAACGTTGGCGCAATTCCCGCACAACTCGAAATACTGTTGAGTTCCCTACTTTTGAAGAATTTCGCGATGGTGGTCGCTTATGCCCTGATCGCCAATGGCGCTATGTGATCACTATTGAGGATGCCTTTATTGGTGGCTGTGACCTCATTGATATTGATGAACTGCGCAAAGTGTACAGCGAGACTGACTTCAACAAATTGTTTATGTGCACCTTTGATACTGAAAATAAGGGTAGTTAACAGCATGACAGAGCAACTTATTCACTCACACACTACCGATGGCACAGAGAGCAAATCTGTGTACAGCTTTGACCCGAACCCGGAGCCCGTTGATACAAACAGTTGGATGACTCGTTATTGTGAGCTGTTTTACAACGATTTTGATGATTACTGGGAGCCGCCAATTTCGTTAAAAGGGTTAGCCGAAATTGCCAACGCGAACGGGTATCACGGTTCACTGCTGAAAGCGCGGGCTAACTATGTGGCTGGGCGTTTTATGAATGGCGGTGGCTTGCCAATGTATAAGATGAACTCTGCGTGCTGGGACTATTTCGGCCTTGGCATGTCGGCATTTGTGAAGATTCGCAGCTACATGAAGAATGTGATCGCCCTTGAGCCTTTACCTATGGTTCACATGCGTAAGCGTAAGAACGGGGACTTTGTTCAGTTGCTGCGTAACAACGAGCAAAAGGTATTTAAAGCGAAGGATGTGATTTTTATTCCCCAGTATGACCCGCAGCAGCAGATATACGGCTTGCCTGATTATCTAGGAAGCATTCAAAGCAGTTTATTGAACCGTGACGCTACCCTGTTTCGCCGCCGCTATTACCTGAACGGTGCGCACATGGGCTTTATTTTCTATGCGACCGACCCGAACTTGAGCGATGACGATGAAAAGGCACTGAAAGAGAAGATTGCCAGTTCTAAGGGGATCGGTAATTTTCGAAGCATGTTTGTGAACATCCCGAACGGGAAAGAGAAAGGTATTCAACTGATTCCGGTTGGCGATATTGCCACGAAAGATGAGTTTGAGCGGATCAAGAACATCACGGCGCAAGATATTTTCGTGGGGCATCGCTTCCCAGCGGGCATGGGCGGCATGTTACCGCAGCAGGGTGCGAATGTGCCGGACCCGCTTAAAGTCAGCCAAGTGTATGACTTTTACGAGGTGATTCCAGTGTGCAAGCGCTTTATGGATGCGGTGAACAATGACCCAGAAATACCGGATAATTTGAAGCTTAAGTTTAATTTGAATCCTGGTGTGGAGTCGGCCAATGGCAGCGCTGTATAAGATTGAATCCTACAGTGATGAAGCGGCGCGGAAAATTGGCGGCTTTATTACTGAGCATGGTGGCCGCTGTGTGGTGGCGGGTTTTGCGGTGATTACGGATCACTTGTTTCAGCATGGTGATGCTTTTCAGGTGTTGCCTTTGGTTGCTCTCACTAGCGATCAGCTCTCTGATTGGGATTACCAACAGTTTTCATATTGATAAACTGTACAAAAACACAGCTTATTGACGTATGATTATCGCGTCAGTCAAAAAAAGCTAGGTGTTATTATGAGAGTGTTCTGCCCTGAGTGCGAAGGTAAAGCCCGAATTCAGAAGACGAACCGCTTTACCGTTGGTGTTGCGGATTTATATTGTGCGTGCTGTGACCCCGAATGCGGCCACACGTTTGTGATGAACCTTTCTTACAGCCATACGCTGAGCCCATCTGCCAAAACAACTAGCCAACTGGCGTTTGATTTGTGTAAAGCGTTGCCGCCAGAAGCGCGGCAACGGCTTAAACATCAGCTTTCTATGTTGTGATCAACTACTGCAAAATCTTGGTTTTTCGACTTCTGAGGCCATCTCAATAATACTGAGAATGGCCTTTTGTTTATCTGTATCCAAACTTCCGTGTGAATCAGCCATCACGAGCCGTGCGAGGTATGCCCCCGCTTGTCTCGTTCGCTCCGTGCTTTCGCTGCTGGCTACTCCGTCCAGAATTATTTCAAGTGCTGATAGTGCAACATCACAGTGATTGATATTGCCTAAGTGTTTTAATTCAGACATTTGACTGTCTCCTACTGACGTTTACTGTATATTAATACAGTGATTTTATGCTCTCAATTTTTTTATTGGTTTTATTGTCTATACTGATAGATAGCTCAATCTATTGCGTATTAGACGCCGTACTCTAAAAGTTAATATTCGTCGGCGTTGCGACCTACATCAGTTTTTGTGGTTGCCTGACCTCAGTTGGCATAACGGCTTGTTTTATCCGCCAAATTTGGCGACTGAGGTTATTGAATGGCAAAAACGATTCACGATATTGATCCCATCATGCAGTTTTTCACGCAGGAGCGTTTGCGTAAGCGCTTAACTCAGCAGCAGGTTGCCGAGCGTGCTGGCGTTTCGCTGCGTATGTTGCAGCGGTTAGAGCAGGGTGAACGAGTGGTGGATATTGCCCAGATTCGGCGTTTAAGTGCGGCGCTTGAGATTTCAGTGGGGCATATGATCATGCACGGGGCGGTGAGTTCGCCAGAAGGCAAGCAGGTAGATTCTCTCCCCGCACCGATTCGTGATTGTTTGATTGAGTTGATTAAGTCGATTAATGATGAAATTGCGGCGCAAAGCCGCAGCGCATAGCGGAGAAAACAAAGCGCCCGCAGGCGCTATTCTGTTTTAGTTATCTCGGTAATTTTTCCGTGCCTTCTGTCAAACCATAATTCTACACCATTGCTTTTCTTTACCCAGTACCATTCTGGTGACGTCAGTTGTTCTCTGTTAGCCATTTTAGGCTTGGGCAACACTGTAAAAGTAAAACTGCGCTCCCTAAAACAAATAACCTCACCATTCACCAAACCTTTTTCAGCAGGTATAGATACTTGATAGGTTTTTCCGACTTGTAGTTGCATGCTGCCTAGCTCCTACGCTAATGGCCAGTCGCCTTCCAACTCTTGGAAGAACGATAGATCTGGTTGTGAATGTTCTTGTGGTTTCTGGTTTAGCTTCTCCATTTGCTGTTCGAACTTCTCCCAGCCTTCGAAGCGGCACCAAATGTCGCTATCGACCTCGCGTTTTACTTCAACCAAACGCGCTGGCCTGATTTTTCCGTGTTCATCTACCTCCGTGGGGCGGATTTTCAGTTCTGTTTCGTCATCGAGTCGCAATGTGCTGCCTTTAAACAGGGCGCTGATGGCGACTTCATCAACAATCTGATCGTTTTGTGATCCTTTTAGCCTGTCCGGCTGTAACAAACGGGTTAGCTGAGTGCTGACCTGTTCGGCAAAGGGCTCCGTACAGTTATTGACAGAACTCCGAGAGGCGGCAGAGCCGCCAAAGGCAGTCGCTTCGCTCCCAAAACCCACCGCTTCACCTTCTGTGGTTTCCTTGCCCTTGCGTTTGATTGTCCAAACCTTTTCACGGGTTTTAATGACTTGCTCGGGTGTGGCGATGCCTTCCAGCTTGCGGATGGCTTCGGCGTAAGGAGAGGCAAACGGCAGCTCTTGATACACGTTGGTGACTAATAGCTCTTTGCGTTTCACGAAGGGGCCACCTTGATTCATGATGTAACCATGCCAACGCCCTTCATCGGCAGAGCGCAGCACTGCGGCTACATGGGGAATCTCGGTTTTGGCGCGGGCTTCGTAGCTTTGGGCGATCACTTCGACCAGTTCTTGATTGGTCATCACTCGCGCTGGCTTGAATGCACCAACGAGTTGATAGTGCAGCAGCTCATACATGCTGATGAGATCGGCTCTTTCCTGCATGAAGATGTACTCCATGAAGGCTTTTTTATTCTGGTTCGCAAGGCGGCGCAGTTCGCGGTATGTAGTGACAGGCGCACCACCGAAGAATTGAAACTGGCGAATACTCCAGCGGCTTTTCCATGCGCTGACGTTGCGTGCCATGTCTTTGACTGGCTTTCCGGTTTCGTCTGATATGTCGCCGTCCATCGCGTAGCCGTCGATGTTCTTTGAAATGTATTTGGCGATGTAACCAGTGGCCGTGCCTTTGGTTGGGTCGATGTAGCCAAAATCACAGCGTGGGCGGTAATCAAGCGGCCCCACATACACGCCTTTGCGAAATGGCTTTTGTTTCTCTTTTTCGAATTCTGGGTGCAGTTCGCCCCGGTCTTCTTCTGTCGCGTAGGTGATGAAGGTGTCACGCACGGCGGAAATGTCTTCTTTTCTTACCCAAATCAGCAAATGCCAGTGTGGCGTGCCATCGTGATGCGGCTCGGCCACTCGCACACCAAACCAACGAATTTCATCACGGTTCAGTTTGGCGCGGATCAGCTGCCACTTTTTGTTTAAGTAGGCTTGAGCATCGCGCGGGCTGGCTCCGTTCCAGTGGTCGATAAAGCCGCCTTTTTTGTAGCTGTTGTGGTACTTCGACGGCGTGGTGAGAGTGAGGAATAAGCCTTGCAAACCCAGCTCGTTGCCGATGTCTTCACAGCCACGGCAGCGCACCATGAGTTCATGGCGGCGAATCGCAGGGTTAGAAACGCTCTTTTTGACCATGTCCCATAGATCGTGTTCTTCTTCGGTTTCTTCATCGAACAGCACCATGTTTTTGATGGCTTCATAGTTGCGTTGTTGCTGCTCTTGGTGCTCGCGCACACAATCCCAGCTCGCATAAGGTGAGGCGTTGTTGGATACCTGCCCCATGGCAATGGCGAGGTGTTCACGCATGATTTTGCGCACTTTGACTAAGCGGCCAAGCCACCACGAATCACTGATCATACGCATGATGTCGCTGGACGCTGAAAGGTGGTTTTGTGCTTTGTATTTGCGCGGCGCTTTAATGCCAAAAGTTTGGGTGCAGAAGTGAGCGAGCGCCTCGTAAGCATCAACAACCGCTTGGTCTACATCTTCTTCGCGGTCGGCATGTTTGCGGCTGGCCGTGAGCTGCAAATAGGCTTCCATAATTTTGGCAATGCGGAATGCCATGTCGCGCAGTTCGTCTTGCTCTAATTCAGCAAGCAGGCGCTGTTTTACTGGCTTTCTATCCTTTTCATCTTTTTCAAAATCAAATGAAACCTGTTTGGATTTTATATCTTCTGGATTGCCATATTCTGTAAAGAACACGGGGTGAAATGGGTCTTCACCGTCTTCGAATTCTTTAGACAATAGAGCAACTTTCTGGGTATTTGGCAGTTGTTTGTATTGTTGCAGTACTTTGAGCACACGCTCTTTGGCTGGGTGCATTTTCTCACGCAGAAAGCTATTCGCCGCCCGCGAGCCCTTTTTCTCATAAGTGCGGATGTAGCGTTCAGCAAAGTATTTCGCAAGGTATGGTGGCACGTCTTGAAAAAAGGCTTTGCGCCACTCGTGAGAAAGCGCATCGACTTCGTAAAGTCGGCGCTCGATCACGCTCATGTCGTCGGGCTCAACGTTCGCGACTTTATGGCAAGCGGCAATCGCTGTCACGTCATAGTTAATCGGTGACAGCGGCGCTTGCCAAGGGAAGTCGTAGAGTTCGAGCTCAGTAGGTTCGCTCAGAAATTTCAATATGTTAACCTTACTATCTATACACAGGAGTTCTCTAAATGAAAACCAAACTACTTAAACCTGAATACAAACTTCCATTTGATCACTTACTCGTTGAATTCATTGAGGGTTATCAATCTCAAGAGCATTTAACCGAATATAAAATTGCCATTATGGGTAAAGAGAATAAGCACTACAGGAACATTACTGTCTATGGTGAGGATGCTCTTGAAGACTTAGATAATGAATTACAAGAATTCAACATGATTGACAGACTCGCTTACCTACCACCTGCCGGTGCTTACCATGCGGTTTACTCTGAGCGTACCGATGAAGACATTCTGTAAGTCGAACGTCCGCATTTTCTAAAGAGCCGTCAGAAACCAAGGCGGCTTTTAGACATTCAAAATATGCCCATCCATCACGCGATTTACACGGATATCGTGAATTCATGAGTCGCTTAGCAATATCTAGCCTTCCATGTTTTTGATTGCAGCGAGTTTCAAGCTCTTCAATTAAAAAACCCAAAGAAATAATTGTGTCGTTCATACAGCCTCCATTTCCTGAGTGCTAATGATGAGATAACCGCCCTTGCCATAACCCTTGCTAATCACCCCATTTTTTAGGTGCTTACAGCTCAGGTCTAAACACGCTTGCTTTACGGCTTGCTCTTCGGTTTCAAAGTCGCCAATCAAAACATTAGCGACTTCTTGGGTTTCCTTGTTGCGAATGATTCCGCCATCAGGACAAAGTAAGATTGCGGCGTACTGCATTAGATGCCCTCCTCTACAATCTCTTCTGCTTCACGGGCTTCGATGATCAGCTCTGTGAGTTGGCTTTCAATGGCGAGAAGGCTTTCGAGTGCGTTATCCTCATCAAGACGAACCCGCTCACTAAGCAGTCTCTCTTGAGGGTGACCATCTGAGTAAATCGTTTCAGCACTCAGGGCATAAACTTCAACGCTGTTAACGTGACCAGCGAAACGGGTAAAGATGTGCAACACATCCGTATTCGCCATAGCCAGTACGTTGATGGCGTGAACGATGTCGTAAACATCGCGAATTCTAATGCTTGCCGCCATATCTTCCGCGAAGTTTGCAACCTTTTCGGCTTCACCTTCTTGTTGGTTTACCTTCATTTCCACAATCATCGGACGTGGTAAAAGCGTACTTACGGCCAATGTCACTTGGCGTTGGTTACTTAGTGTGACTTCGTGCATAACACGAGATTGAGCCAGCATTTCTCGCGCTTCTTCACGAAGTGCCATGGCTTGTTCCAGTTCTTTATTCATCTTCATTGCTCCTACGCTAAGACGAAAAAAAAGCCCCCCTTTCCTTGTGGAACACTGCGGGGGCAACGGGGTTGGCTAGGTTTAAAGGAAATCGGGCGCTTTCAGTTGGCTCACGTTGCCTACTTCACACTCAAAGCGTTTGGTCACTTTGTTTATCTCTTCCAAGCCACGGCGCACCTTTTGGCGCTCGATGTCGTTTAGTTGGTCAAAAGTGACGTTTGCAGTTCTCGGGTCAAGATCACCCGCAATGCAGCACATGGCGCGTTGCTTGAGGGTTAGCGCGTTATAGGCTTTGCGCACTTTGTTGCGCTTGTAGCTGCTTTCAAACAGGGCGTGAGCCATCGCAATACTGTGCGCGGCGGGCACATGCGGCAGTGTAGCGAGGTAGGCGTCTACCTCTGCGCGGCTGCGAGGTGCTTGGTGCGGCGGCAGGTTCACGGCTTCACTGTGTTCTGCCGTTTGCATTTGTTGTTTGTTGCGCTGCACTTGCTGGCGCGTTTCTGCGATGGCTGACATGGTGTTTTCTCCTTATGCGAATCCGGGGATTGGCGCACCTTGAGCCATGAAATCCGAACCCATTTGAATCAAGGGTTGCAGGCCTGTTGTGCGTTTTTCTAAATCGGCGATCAGTAATGCCAGGTTGCCCAAGGCGGCTTGGCACTTCGCGAGGGTTTTGCGCTTTCGGCTGCGCGGTAAACGCTCTGCGGTGCACATTCGCATTGCATCACTAGAGAGTTCCCCACAAAGCGAGGTGTTGAGCAGTACGCGCTCAATGATGTTCTTTTCGTCCCCTTGTTCTGGCAGCGCTACGGCAACCACGCCGCAATCACTGAACAAGGTATTGATGATGGTGTAATCCCCTGATGCCTTGCACAGCAGCACTAAATCAACTGGGCTCAGTTTGTGCGGCTGTGCAGGGTTAAGCATGTTACGCAGCGATTGCCCGTCTAACGAAATGCGTTTGGCGAGCTGCTCAATGTTGTGATTGACAACGAAATCACTACAAACGGCGTTGTAAGCTTGCTGTTTACGTTCACGTAATTCATACATAGCGATGTCAGAAACCATGTTTAACAATCCTTATATAAACGGCGGTATACAAATGACTGACGCTGCAAACAGATGTAGCCACAACGGGCAATAGTTTTTAGTTGGAATCAGGGAGGAGAAACGCATGATTACCCCAGCACCTGCATAGCTTCACGCGCTGCGATTTCGTGCATCGCAACCATGTTTACTAGCGGCTTATCACGGCGCTTGTCTTTTGGTTTGATGATGATGCGGCCTTCATTGATGTACTGCTTGATTGTGCCGATCGCTAAACCGGAGAGTCTTGAATACTCTTCCATCGTCACATAAGGGCTACGGGGTGGTACCGAATAGGTCAACATGGTGATATCCTTGCATTTATATCTATCTTTATCGGTTGTCGCTTGCTTTGGTCGGCGTGACATCCGAGTTACAAGACAATCATAGATCGCCATTTGGGATTCAATCAAACTCTTTTTGAAATTTAAAATCCCAACCAGCGATCTATATCACATTACATGGCGATGTTATGAGTGAACTGAAAACAATTCCTGCCCCTGAGTACATGAAAGGGCATGAATTTACCCAAATGCTTAAAGACGTGCTTGGATGTAAGGATTTTGCGGAGGTATCTGAGATTCTTAACATTCCAAAATCAACATTTAGTACTTGGAATCTACACGACAGAACGTCACATGAACTCATGGTCAGACTTCACTTAGCGATGGGGATTCCTCTAGAAGAGCTCGCATTACCTCAAAATGCTCGAGTTCAAAAATCCCCTAACCTAGCAACTTCACCCAAAGTTACGTCTGAAAATACAGAGTTGCAGAATCCGCAGCTCGCGATGGTTGTGCTAAAAAGTTTCTGCCTCACGAACGGAAAACTTCTTGAGACGGGAGAGATCCCATATCCTGTTCGTCGTATGAATAGCTTCAACTTAAAACCTGAAAGCACGATTGAGGTTGAAACCAATGAGGCTCTTTATCTGGTTGATAACGCTTCGCGTGATGCTGTTTCTGGAAGCTATTTGATTGATATTGATGGCCGTTTATCGATTAACCACATCCAGCGTTTGCCTGGTAAAAAGCTAGCAATAGCCTTTGGTGGAAGCACGATTGAAGTATCAGAGCATGACATTAAAGTGCTTGGCCGTGTCGCGGTGACTCTAAGAAAAGATTGATTTTTAATTGGCTAGGAGAAAATACAAGTGGAACAAACCGAGAAAATTTACAAATGCAAATCATGTAAAGAGACTGTTCAGAAGGATGCGAAGAAATGCCCGCATTGTGGTGAAAAATATCCTACGGTTTCTAACGCTAAAGGCTGCTTAGGCTTTATTGTGTTGTCGCTTATATTCGGCATTATCATGGCTTCTTGCTCTGATAAAACGCCCAGCAATTCAAGCGTTCAAAATCCTCAATCAACACAGAACATCAGCAGTGAAGCACAGTGGTACCAAGGAACCAGCATTCAAGATCAAACATTGTCTAACTGGAATTCAGCCACCTATGAAGTAAAGCTTGTCACCGCTGCTAACGTTTACGCTTATTTCTATGGTGAGCAAAAACTTTCTCCTACGATCACCTCAAAACTCAAAACGATGGATGATTTAAAACCTTATGCTCAATGGCTGGTTAAAAGTGTCGATGAAGTGGCCTCAAGCAAAGAAGGTAATTTAATTTCTAATCAAAAAATCTCTGAAACTATGGTCATGCTTTTAACTCTCGAAGGCCATATAAAGTAATGTCCGTCCGCAATCTTAAAGATGGCAGCAAAAAACCGTGGCTTTGCGAGTGTTACCCGCAAGGCCGCGAAGGTAAGCGCGTGCGTAAAAGATTCGCCACCAAAGGTGAAGCGACTGCTTACGAAAACTTCATCATGCGTGAGGTGGATGATAAACCGTGGATGGGGAGTAAGCCTGATAATAGGCGGCTGAGTGAATTGCTTGAAACTTGGTGGCAGGTGCACGGACATACGATTAAATCGGGTAAAGTGGTTTACCGAAAAACCGCACTCACAATTAAGGAACTGGGCGACCCTATCGCCTCTACGTTTACTTCAAAGCAGTATCTTGCTTTTAGAGCGAATCGGGTTAGCCATTTCAATAAAGAAAACAAGTCACTTTCTCCTACTTATCAAAACTTCCAGCTTAATTTGCTAAGCGGCATGTTCAGCCGATTGATTAAGTATAAGCAGTGGAACTTGCCAAACCCGCTTGATGACATTGAGCCGATAAAAGTTAACCAACGTGCTTTGGCATATCTCGATAAAGCGGATATTCAACCTTTTCTGCAGCGCTTGGGTGGTTTTGAAAGCGAGGGGCGTTCTGTTTCTATTCCAGAAATTGTTCTGATTGCAAAAATTTGCCTTGCCACAGGGGCGCGAATTAGTGAGGCGCTTTCGCTTGAACGTTCTCAGATTTCTGAGTTTAAGCTGACGTTTGTTGAAACGAAGGGCAAACGGATTCGCTCTGTGCCTATCTCTGAAAATCTTTACAAAGAGATCATGCTGGCCTCTTCTAGCAGCGCTAAGATTTTCTCAACCACCTACGGCTCGGCGCATCGTTACATTAAAAAGGCTCTGCCCGATTATGTACCGGAAGGTCAAGCCACCCACGTTTTACGGCATACTTTTGCCACTCACTTTATGATGAACCGTGGCGACATCCTGATTTTGCAACGAATACTCGGCCATCAGAAGATTGAACAAACGATGGCTTATGCGCATTTCTCCCCCGATCACCTGATTCAAGCCGTTCAACTAAACCCACTCGAAAACTAACTAAAACCGTGGCGGCAAAGTGGCGGCATTCGTCAGCGTTCCTCGTTAACCATCGTCTAAAACCGCCATTTATGGCGACAAACCCACCGCCAAAATCAGTAAAACACTTTCATTACACCGCAGCGCAAATCAATATTTCTCATTCAAAAACATCAACTTAAAATTAATGCGGTTTGTTTTTACGGTCAGATAATGGAAATCACGAACGATAGAAAAAAGAAAAGCCCCTTTTCCTTTGAGAGAACCGGGGCTATTTGGTGGTAGCCATCGCCAATGTGGAGATCAAGAGAAATGAACACATTTCGGCTAACCGTTAGGGGCGCATGATTATGTGGGGCTAGATGAGCAGTTTGAGTGAGAGAGCTCGCCTAACATTCCATAACCATACTTTGCCAAAGTCCCTTCATTACATACCCACGTCTGAGCTCATTAATGAAGGTACCGGGAACTACTGCAATAACGAGATTGCAGAGTTTGGCAACTGTTTCGCTTGGGCAAGAATTGAAGTCCCCGCCTGTTGCAGAATCTGAGATTTGGTAAGTTGCGTTGTTTCCTTCGCAAAATCCGTATCTTTAATCCGACTTTTCGACGCTTCCACGTTCTCCTGAATGTTCGACAGGTTACTGATGCTGTGACTGAGTCGGTTCTGTTTCGCACCGAGGTCTGCTCGTTGCGAATCGACGTATTTTAATGCGGCATCGATGATACCCACGGCGTTCTGTGAACCACCGACACTAGTGATATCAATGTCTTGAACTGTGGTTTTCACACCTGGGCCACCATTGAGGCCAAGTTCGGTTGCCAAGCCACCGGAGATATTGAAGTTGCCTTCAATATTGGGTTCAGCAACAAAAATCTGCAGTTTGCCTTCTTGGTCAACCGAAGCTTTGAACAGATCCGTTTGACCGTTGATGTAAGTGGCCAGCTCTTCAATGTCATCACCATCTTTGGCCATGATATCAAGCACCACTGCCTCACCGTCTTTCTTGGTGAATTCAAACTTCAGGTCACGAGCGGTAGGTGGTACCCCCCACTCTTTAGTCTTAGGTTGTTCGGCAATAAAGGATTGGCCACCCATGCGGAAATCATCAGCACGTACACTGGTCAGTCCCATAATGATCGCTTCACCCGAGCTAGAACCGATTTGGAACGAAGCTTCACCAAACGAACCATTGAGTAGCTTACGACCACCAAATGACGTGGTTTCAGCGATACGGTTCAGTTCATCTTGCAGTGCCACCGACTCTTCATTCAGAGCCTGACGCTCTGACGCCGAGTTGGTACCGTTCGCCGATTGTAAGGCGAGGTCACGCATACGCTGCAAAATGCTGGTCGATTCATTCATCGCACCTTCTGCGGTTTGAGCAATCGAAATACCATCGTTGGCGTTACGCATTGCCACATCCAAACCACGAGATTGCGCCGTTAAACGGTTTGAAATCTGCAGGCCTGCCGCGTCATCTTTTGCACTGTTAATGCGATTACCTGATGAGAGGCGTTCCATGGAGGTGTTAAGCTCTCCCGTCGCCTTGGTCAGATAACGTTGTGCGGTCATCGCCGACACGTTGGTATTTACGTTAATGGTCATAGTTTGCTCTCCTATCGAGTTCGCAAGCTCATTTGCGAAGCGGTCAGCTTTGGTCTCTTTTGGAAGCACTGACCGTGAATAACTTGCCAAATCGGCCCAAAGGCGGATTTAAAAACCGGTTACAACAACTCTGATGTACTTTATTCAATTAGTGTGCCAACTTTATTTTCTTTGACACCCAGTGATATACATCGCTTATTTTCAATGAGTTACATTGTCTATCTAATTCAATCAGCCACTCAAAGTTGCCGATTTCGGTGAGCGGCAATCTATTTTGCCGCTGACTTGCCGCTTTGGTTACCCTGTACAACTTTTCACCAAGGCTCAATGTTGTATTAGCAACTTCCGCGCCACTTTTTACTCAACTCACTTCGCTCATATGGCTTAAGCGCATAAGGCATTGAAGGTTAGATGTAGTTAAAAAGGGTGAGATCTTTCGTTTTACCAAAGGCTTTCTGCGATGCCTCAAGGGCTCGCGAGTTCTCGTTGAACTCAATCACGGCTTCTGCGTAATCCAGATCCTCAAAGGTACTTTTGGATTTCGCGAGGCTGATTTTGAAATCTTCGTGCTGCTCTTCCTGAATATCGAGCGTACTCAAACGCGCACCAATATCCGTTCTGGTTTTATTGAGATGGATAAAGGCGGTATGAAATTCTTCAACTAACTGATGCAGTTTGGCCGTATTCGAGGCATCCGATACCGACCCTTCGGCGTAGCGAATCGCATCACGGAAAGTATCAAACACACTAAACGTGGTGCGAGGCGTCAGCTCAATCGCATCCCCTTTGCTGATCTGTCCTTTGACCTGAATGTTCAGCTCTTCAAACTGGATGCCAGTTTTCGCATCAAACTCTCCCGCTTGCACTACGCTGCCATTGCGCTCTAACTGATAGCCATTTTTGCCTTCCGGCATATCGACAAATGTTACGCGATAGGATGCGGTATCATCGGGATTGAGGTTAACTGCACGCTCTAAGAGCAGCTCGGAACCTTCTTGCAGCGCATAGTTGGGCTCATAGCTGCCAAAAGGATTCGGGATCTCCATAAACACTTTGCTGCCTGGGTTATTAAATGGAATTTCCAAGCTGTTGGAGATCTTCATTTTGCGCTGATAATCATCCCCTGCGTAGGTCACATTGCCTTGGTTATCACGAAAGAAGGGCTGATTTTTGGGTTTGGTACCGGCAAAAATATAGTTGCCGGATTCATCTTGTACGTTGGCGAGGTTAATAAAGTTATTGGCCATTTCTTGCAACACGCGCGCACGCGCCACCCGATCTTCTGGTGACAATGAGCCGTTGATCATCTCCATCACAGTGCGCTTTGCGGAGTCAGAAAACTCTTCGGTGTTAGCAATGATGACTTCTTGATGCTCAAGACGGTTGCGGACTAACACTATCGCATCTAGGTACTGACGCAGCTGCTCTTCTTGTTGCCCAACGTTTTGGATGTAGTGGGTCGCCAGTGGGTTATCACTCGCTGACAACAGCTTCTTACCAGACGCCAATTGCGCTTGGTTATTAAACACTTTCGATTCCTGACGACGGATGTCGTTCTGAACCGCTTGGTAGTTATGGAAGCTAGAGATTCGGTTTAACATTTACCCATCTCCCTATCGCAACGCCAAAATGGTGTTGAAAGTGTCGTTCGAGGCCTGAATGATGCGTGAGGAAGCCATATAAGCTTGCTGAAATTTCATCATGTTGGCGGCTTCTTCATCAAGGTTCACACCGGAAATCGAAGCGATGCGCGATTGCGCCGCCTCTTTCTCCAGTCTTGCCACATCGGTCAAACGCGTCATGGTGGCCATTTTTAGCCCCACATCCGTGTTGAGGTTGTGGTAAAGATCGATGATGGTGGACTCGTTATCATTCATCCGTTTTGCGGTTTGAATGTTGATCATTTTACGCAAGTTGCCGTTATCCCCTTCTGAAGGGACAAGGTTTGCCGTGAACTTATCATTAGGTAACGCACCTTCTGTCAGCTCAAAGGTCGTGCCCAATACGGTCACAGGCCCAGTCGGCGGATAAGGCTGAGGCTGAAGTAAAATATTGCCTTTGGTATCGGTCACCGCGAATTGATCGCCGGTTGGCGAGACAATCACTTCAAATTCGCGAACATCCCCCGCTTGTAAAATCTTAAATTTCGCTTTGCCTTGGGCAAAAGTGGTCGAAGCTTCAAAGCTCTGTGCGGCAATTTTTGTCGCATCTTCAGTTGCTAAACGAATGGCAGCGGCACCGTTACGAGTTGGGCGCACCAAAATTCGCTCCCCGACTTGGGGCGGGTTACGTACTTCTACGCGTAAGCCATCGACATACACATTGCCTTTTACCACTGGCAACACGGTTTGTTGGCCTGAAGGCAAAGTCACCACAAATTCACTGCCGTTGTACTGCATGGAGTATTCGCCACCTTTGAGCTGGCTAACATCTTCAATAAATACCGCCATATCGGCTTTAGAATTACTGTTGGTCACCACACGAGAGCGGGCAATGACGTCCAAATTGACATCGGTAAACAGAGCGCTACCCACATTGCCACGTAGGTCTAAACCTTGTGACTGTAAGGTATTCACTTCATGAGAAAAGGAGAGTGCGAGACGACCGACTTCATCCATCAAGTACGGAATGTGCTCATCACGCATATCTAAAATAGCTTCCATCTTGCCGCCAATATCACGTGCGGAGATGGCTTTGAGCGCCTTGCCTTCGACCATGGCTAAACGGTGTTGCTGGGTATCCGGGAAACCATCAATCACTCTCAGTTGGCTGGCTTCAGTACCGGAAACCAAAGTGTGGCCGTTGCCGATATGAATGTTGAAACCTTCACCATGTTTTCTTTGCGTGACCGTGACTTTGGTGTATTGCGACAGTTCGGATACCAGCTTTTCATGCTTATCCATCAAATCGTTATGTGGCCCTGGTACGCGCATCATCAAACGTTGCAAATCACGAATTTCCAACGCCAGTTGGTTGATGCGTTCTACGCCAAGAGCTAACCCTTTGTTGGTAATGTCTTTTTGTAAACGAACCGTCTCATGAAAGTCATTCAGATTTTGTGAAATGAGCTTGGCTTTTTCGAGCACCACTTTACGGGCACCCAGATCATTGGGCGAATCAGCCAAACTTTTTACTGAATCAAACCACTCATTGAGGTTTTCAGGAATTTTCTTCGAAGCCACAGAGGAAAGCAGCTTAGACAGCATATCGAGATTTTCTTCGGTATCTCGCTTAAAAGCGTAATCGGTAGAGGCAATATTCAGCTCTTTAACGGCAAATTGATCCCACGAGCGGCGAACATTTTCCACATGCACACCCATACCATAGGTTTCACCGCCGTATTGGCGAGGCGCATTGGTCCCTTGGATCACAGACTGACGGCTGTAACCCTCTGTATTAACATTGGAAATGTTATGACCTGTGGTATTGAGTTGTCTCTGAGCCGTCAGTACGCTTTGCGTACCCACATTCAGAAGATCAGACGCCATACTGCCCCCGAAAACCGATATTAATCAGTAAAATTCACTGAATCTAAACAGTAATAGCAATATGCATGCCAGATTGAATGGGTTCGATTTACTCTAATAAAAATAGCAAGTTAGGATTGGCAAGCTGAAAAGATTGCGGGCGTGAAAGAGTGCCGCCGGAAATATTCCGGCGGGCGATTTATAACAGATTCATTTGATCGATTTGCGCTTTTACGCGCAGCACCTTGTCGGCGTATTGCGGGTCGGTCGCGTATCCAGCACGGTGGATACCGTGGATAAAGCGTTCACTGTTTCCGCCATGATCCAACGCATTGGTATAACGTGGATTGTTTTCCAAGAAGCGAACATAGTCGTTAAAGCTTTCATCAAAGCTCGCATAAGAGCGAAATGCCGCTTTCTCCACCACTGGAACATTGTTGTGATATTCCAAAGTTTGGGTTGCGACTTTATCCCCCTGCCAGCTGCGATCGGCTTTGATGTTAAAGAGGTTATTGCTGTTGCCACGGGCATTTTTGACCATTTTTTGCCCCCAGCCTGTTTCCAGTGCCGCTTGAGCAATCAACAAGGAAGAATCGACCCCGAGCATGCGTGCCGCTTTATCCGCATAAGGTTTGAGCTTAGTAACAAACGAATGGCGAGAGTCAAACTGCGTCGATTGAACCGCTTGTGTTTTACGCAGCGGATACACCGCCGCCACCAAGTCTTCATTGCTACGCTCACTGGCCGTTTTACGTGCATGTTCCACACGGCGCATGGCTTCTTGGAAGCCATCCTCCCCTTTTTGCTCGCTCGCCGTTTGTCCGGTCGAAAGCTGGGCAACGATCATATCGGCCAAGCCAAGCGAACCTGAGGAACTGAACTCACTCGCCATCTGTTCATCCAGCATCTGGCGATAAAGATCTTCATTCTGGCTACTCATCAGATCGGATTTAAAGTCACTATTCGCATCACGCATGGATTTGAGCATCATGGAAGTGAAGATCGATTCAAACTGACGAGCCGCTGCGGTTAGCGCAGACTGTCCGGCATTTTCATCACCATTCACCGCCTTTTGGCGTAACTTGTCGAGTCCGGCGATATCTTGGATAAAGCCAATGTCATTGGGATTATTAATCATGGCTGGCTCCTTAAATAATGATCAGTTGGCCTTCAATCGCGCCCGCTTGTTTCAGCGCTTGCAAAATCGCCATTAAATCGGAAGGGGCTGCACCCACTTCGTTAACCGCACGCACCAGATCATCTAAAGTGACCCCCGGCTCTAACTTAAACATTTTGCCCTGTTTTTCAGTGACTTCTATTTCTGTGTTTGGCACGACCACCGTCTGACCGCCACCCAGTGCATTAGGCTGGCTGACGCTTAAGTTTTCTTTGATCGCTACCGTCATCCCACCGTGAGTGACCGCGGCTGGTTTGAGGCGTACATTCTGCCCAACCACTATGGTGCCCGTACGTGAGTTAACGATAATTTTCGCCGCACTGTCTGCAGGATTGAATTCAAGGTTCTCAATTGCAGAGAGGAAGGCAACACGCTGGCTGAGATCGCGCGGAGCACGTACCTTGATTGAGGCCGCATCCACCGCCGAAGCCATTTGGGGGCCCAAGAACTGGTTCACTGCATCGGCTAAACGCTGCGCTGTCGTGAAATCAGATTCAAACAGGTTAAACGTAATGTAATCACCACGGCCAAATGGGTTAGGCACTTCGCGCTCAACAATCGCGCCACTGGAAATCATGCCCACAGTCGGGTTGTTACCAACAATTTTTGAACCATCCGCACCGGTTGCACTAAAACCACTCACCACTAAGTTACCTTGTGCCACCGCGTAAACTTGCCCATCCAAACCTTTCAGGAAAGTTTGCATCAAGGTACCGCCACGCAAACTTTTTGCCGATCCAATTGAAGAGACAGTGATATCGATGGTTTGACCTTGCTTAGAAAACGCGGGCAGATCGGCGGTGACGATCACAGCGGCAACGTTTTTGGTTTTTGGCTTGGTGCCGGGAGGCAATTGAATGCCGAAACTTTGCAGCATGGCGTTAAAACTTTGATCAGTAAAAGGTGTCGACTCGCCAGTCCCCGGCAAACCGGTGACCAAGCCGTATCCGACCAATTGGTTGTTACGAACGCCCGCAACCTGCGCGACATCTTTGATCCGTGCAGCTTGCGCACTGGAAGCCAGCAGCAACATCAATAAAATCGTGAATTTTCTCATGGCGGATGTACCTTACTCTCTAAAACAACAATGAGGCCAAAGGGCCTCACCGTTCACTATGCTGTCAATAAACTAGCCCAGCGGCTCGACTTATAAAGAGACATTAAAAAATCGTGCCAAGAATCCGGGTTCTTGCATATCTTGGTTGGTTCCAGTGCCAGAATATTGAATTCGCGCATTGGAAATGCGGTTAGAAGCAATCGTATTGTCGAAGTCGATATCATCCGGACGGATTGTGCCACTGAGACGAATGTACTCATCACCCGTGTTCAGAGTGAGCCATTTTTCACCGCGGATCACTAAGTTACCATTCGCTAACACTTCAATCACTTCCACCGTAATCGAGCCTGACATACTGTTACTTTGATTAGCAGCGGCGCTCCCTGAAAACTTATTGTCGTTTTTCAGCGCGTAAGAGAAATTGTAATCCCCGATGGTCAAATCTTTGCCGCCGACTGCCAGCGGATCCATCGAAGCATCATTTTTCTTGTTCAGATCCGCATCCGCACTTTTGGCCGCTTTGGTGCTTTCATTGAGAGTCACGGTAATGATGTCACCCACACCACGTGGTTTAGAATCGTCATACATGCTACTGCTGCTCGCCAAATTAAACAGCGAGCCCGTTTCCGCCGCGTAATGCTCAGGCTTACCTTTCGGATGAATAGGTGCCCATGCGGGATCGCCCGCAACGGGGTCAGTACGATTGCGCAGCGCATCGGTCAAACCCGAGTTACTCTCAGATTTGTCTCCCTCAACCGCATCTACCGTCGTGGTACCTTGAATGGTTTCAGCAGATTCAATCGGTGGCTGCATCAAGCTACAACCTGAGAGCAGAATCAATAAGCTAGAAGCAAGTAGACGTTTCATCGCGGCCATCTCTTAGTTAGCAATTACAGTTGTTGGTTAACGAAGCTCATCATCTTATCGACGGCGGAGATAACTTTAGAGTTCATCTCGTACACACGCTGCGCTTCAATCATGTTGACCAACTCTTCCGTCACATTCACGTTCGAGGTTTCGAGCATAGATTGACGAATATCCCCCAAACCATCCAAGCCCGGAACCCCTTCTTGTGGCTCACCACTGGCTCCGGTTGGTAGGTAAAGGTTTTGTCCAACCGGCTCTAAACCGCCGGGGTTAATGAAATCAACCGTAGTGATCTGCCCCAGTACTTGGTTATCCTGCTGCCCACGGACACGAACCGACACTTCACCATCATTACCAATCGTGATGGAGATAGCGTCTTCGGGAATGATGATTTCAGGTTGTAAACGGTAGCCCGCACCAGAGGTCACAATCGCGCCTTCATCATCCAAGGTGAACTGACCATTTCGGCTATAGGCAATGTTGCCATCTGGCATCAGAATTTGGAAAAAACCGTCGCCTTCAATCATCATGTCCAAACTGTTGGAGGTCGTTTGTACGTTACCGTTCGTGTGTACCTTTTGGGTTGCCACGACCTTAGAGCCCGCGCCTAACATCAAACCACTCGGCAAGCGAGTGTTTTGCGAGGATTGTGCTCCCGGCTGGTTAATGTTTTGGTAAAACAGATCTTCAAACACCGCCCGCCCTTTTTTAAAGCCAATGGTTGAGGCGTTGGCAAGGTTGTTGGAAATCGTTGCAATGTTGGTTTGTTGGGCATCTAAGCCGGTCTTACTGACCCATAGTGCTGGTTGCATACCTAACTCCTACCTTAAATTAGCTACTGCGAAGCAGTGAATCGGAAGCTTTGTCCATCTCTTCCGCTGTGCTCATCATCTTGACTTGCATTTCGAACTGACGTTGCAAGTCGATAAGGCTGGTCATTTCACCTATCGCATTCACGTTGCTCCCTTCAAGGGCACCCGTGAGAATTTTTACGCTGGCGTCGGCCTCAAACTGAGTGTTGGGATCGGTCGCGCGAAATAAACCATTCACGTCTTTAAACAGTGACTGGTCATTGAGGCGAACCAGCTTGATTCGATCCACCACTTCCATCGCATCAGCCGGGGCACCCTGCGGACGAACAGAGATGGTACCATCACCGCCGATTTCGACTTTGTTTAGCGGCACAGGCAAGGTAATCGGAGCCCCCGTTTCGCCTAAAACCGGATGCCCATTGCCGTTAAGCAGCAGCCCCGTTTCATCGATTCGTAAGTTGCCGTTACGAGTCAGTCCCTCTTTGCCAGTTTTATCCAGCACAGAAATCCAGCCATCACCTTGAATCGTGATATCGAGATCGCGACCTGTCGTGATCACACTGCCTTGGGCAAAGTTATGCCCCGGACGCTCAGTCATACTGAAGACGCGACTTGGGAGCCCTTCACCGTAAGCCTGCATAGAACGAGCTTGCGCTAAATCGGCACGAAATCCCGTCGTGCTGACGTTAGCTAAGTTGTTTGCCCGTAGCTGCATCGCTTGCATGTTTTGTTTTGCGCCACTCATGGCAAGAAACAATGCGCGGTCCATAATCTGCTCCCAAATCGTTAGTTAGAGCAGTTAAAGCAAGCAGCATGCCAACTTAATTATTCCTTATAGAACAAGCTGATAGATGAGAAACCTGAGGGAAATAAGCGTATTTGCCGCGGCAAGGGGGCAAAGAGGCAACCCCATTAAGCCGCATTGCCGCCGCTTAATGGGGTTGAAGAGGATTAACGAATCTGCAGGATATTTTGTTGCAGACCGTTGTGTACTTCTAGAGCACGTGAGTTGGCTTGGAAGTTACGCTGAGCGGAAATCAAATCCACCAGCTCTTGCGTCATATCGATGTTCGACTGCTCTAATGAACCATTACTGATCGACCCAAACGAACCTTTATTCGATTCACCCCAGATTTTCGCGCCCGAGAACTGAGTAGCATCCCACTGAGTACCACCTTTTTTGTCCAGTCCTTGCTCGTTCGCAACACGCACCAGCGCAACACGGCCTAGAGTGGTGTTAATGCCGTTTGAGTAAGTAGCCAGTACGCTACCATTTTCATCAAAGTCGATCTTCGTCAGGAAGCCTGTCGTCGCACCATCTTGATCAAACTTGGTCAACTCGAAAGGCGCGGCAAACTGAGTCGCCGTATCTAACTTAAATGACAACGTTTGATTTACATCAGCTCCGTTCAGGTCGACCGGATTGGCACCGCCCCCCAGTGGCTCAGTCACAATTGGTTGACCGTTGTTTAGGCTCGCCAACGTACCATCATTGTTAAAACGCATGGTATGTCCCACGTGGCCTGTTGGACTTGCCGCATCACCACCGACAACGTTAATCGGCTTTTCACCGGTTTTGTCAGTGACGGTGTAGTACGTTTGCCATGTATTAGCTTGATTCATATCTTTCAAGTAATACGTCGTTAACTTATAAGGTTGCCCCATAGAATCGTAAATGGTCGATGAGGTCGTACGGTTATAAGTCTCAGGGTCGGTAATATCAAACAGCGCAGGGTCTTTGAGATCACCGTTAGCAGGCAAGTTTGCTCCTAAGTCAATATTCGCGGTCTGTTTCGGTTTACCGAACTGCGGCGGAATATTAATTGGCTTAGGCTCATAAGATAAGACATCACCCGTATCAGGGTTTACTTCATAACCCAGCAGGAACTCATCATTCGCTGTGACCATGAAGCTATTTTTATCCAAGTGGAATGCGCCGTTACGAGTCAGCTCATTTTGCTGTGGAACTAGGCGATCTTTCGCGACAGCGAAGAAGCCCGTACCCGCGATACGCAAATCCAGTGGGTTATTGGTATAGATGCTAGAACCTTCGTGGAACTGCTGTGCCACTTTGGCCGCTTGCACACCTTGCCCTGGTGTCGTCTTCGCGTTAGTAAAGAGTGAGGTGGAATACACATCACCAAATTCGGCACGCGACTCTTTAAAACCAAACGTATTGGCGTTCGCAATGTTGTTACTGGTGGTATTTAAATCCATCTGCGCGGCGGATAAACCACTAAGAGAGACATATGACATGAGTAATTCTCCTATCTAGCTAGCGCTATCACGCTTTGCCTACTTCAAGTACTTCAGCAAGTCGAACTGGTGCATCAAAACCAGCCAGATTGAGTAGTACGTTACCATCGCCTTTGCCTAACAAAACGCTGTTGACGTTCGCATACGTGGAGACTTCAAACTCTTTACTCTCTCCATCCAGCAAGCCAGACGCTTTCACTTTGTATTTGCCACCCGGCAACGGATTACCGTTCTGATCTTTTCCATCCCATTCAACGCGGTTATCACCAGAAGATTTGGCACCGACGTCAAAGGTTCGTACCAATTGACCAGCTTCATTCTCAATACGGATGAACAAGTTATCGATCGACTGCGGCAGTTTCACCATTGCCGCCATACCGCCATCAGGCTTTTTCATTCCTGCCGCCCCCGGCACTAGCACGTCACGCCCTACCAGTGATGACGCTTGCAGCGCTTGGTTAGAGGTCATTGATGAGTTGAGACTCTCAAACTGAGTGTTCATCTTGCCAATGCCATCAACGGTCGCAAATGAAGCCATCTGCGCAATCATCTGATCGTTACTCACGGGTTTGAACGGATCTTGCTGTGCTAACTGCTTGGTCAGCAAAGAAAGAAAGTCTTCTTGTTTCAGGGATTTCTGCCCTGTGGTTTCATCCGGCTTTTTCTGCTCTTGAAGAGCTTTAAGCTGATCAATATAGGACAAGCCGCTTTGACCAACATTATTGACTCCGGCCATACGTTAACTCCTTATCCTTATTGACCCATCTGCAGCGTACGCAGCAGCATCTGTTTACTGGCATCCGCCACCTGCACGTTGGTTTGATAAGAACGAGAGGCAGAAATCATATTGGCCATCTCTTCCATCACATTGACGTTGGGCTTGTAGATATAGCCTTCATCATTGGCAAGTGGATGTTCTGGATTAAATTCAGCGACCAGCGGTTTATCACTTTCCACAATCCCCAAAACCTTCACCGGCACATTGGGATCGCGGTTGAAACGCGCTTTACTCAACTCTGCACCAAATACTGCGTGACGAGCTTTGTAAGTATCTTTCGCTGAACTACTAATACTATCGGCATTGGCCAGATTACTTGAGGTCGTATTGAGACGAACCGACTCGGCGCTCATCGCAGAACCTGTGACATTAAATACGCTGAATAAGCTCATCTATCTACTCCCCTTTAAGCGACTTGGTTAAGTTCTTAAATTTACTGCCGAGAAAATCCAGTGACGCTTGGTGACGGATTTGGTTTTGCATAAACAAGTTACGCTCCAAGTCTACATCCACCGTATTGCCATCACCGGTATCCGGCTGTGTCGGTACGCGGTAAAGAATTTCCCCACTCACCGTTGAAGAGGCAGGAATATGCCGACTATCGGTACGGCTAAGACTAATGCTTGCCCCCGAACTTGCCGCTTGCAATGCCTTCTGGAAGTCCATTCCTTTTGCCTTAAATCCCGGCGTATTGGCCTGCGCAATATTGGTGGCAATCACCTCAGAGTTGCGCTCACGTACGCCCACCGTGTGTTGGTGAATACCTAGGGCTCTGTCAAAAGAAATAGCCATGTTTACCTCTTCGATAAGAACTGACCGTTACTGCTGAAATTATTTGCAATTAGCGTACCAACTTTCAAAACAGGAACGATTAGCAGCAAGATGGATAATATTTAGCAAACTCCACGCCAAACCGATTCCTTGCAAGAAAAAGGCGTTCCTGTTCATTAGAGTCTGAAAGAAAAGAAAAAGCCCGGTAGAAACCGGGCAAAATGAGATGGATTGATTTCTTTATTTGAGTTTATAGATGATACCGGGGTTACAACGTACCATTTCAAACTTATCCGTCAGCCCTGTCAGGGATTCGGATGCCCCTAACAGTAAATAGCCGCCGGGGTTCAAACTTGCCGCCATCTGATTAAGCACTTTAGATTTCATATCTGGCGAGAAATAGATCAGCACGTTACGGCAAAAAATGATGTCAAACTTACCCAGCAAGGAGTAACTTTCCATTAAGTTTTGCGGACGGAAGTTCACTAAACGTTTTACGTTATCCTTCACCTTCATCCGGCCATCCCCAGCATCTTCGAAAAACACTCGACGACGCTCAGGAGATAAACCACGGCCTAAAGCTAAGTTGTCATAAATCCCGGCTCGGCACATATCTAACATACTGGCTGAAATATCTGTGGCAGTAATTGACACGCTCGGCAACAATCCCGGACGTTTTTGCTGCACTTCTAAAATCGTCATCGCCATGGAGTACGGCTCTTGGCCTGATGAACTGGCCGCCGACCAGATTTTTATCGGTCGTTTATTTGCCGCCATTTCTGGCAATAATTTGTCAGCTAAAACCGTAAATGGGTAGGAATCTCGAAACCATAAGGTTTCGTTGGTTGTCATGGCGTCAACCGCTGCTACGCGCAGATCGCGATTTCGTCCTGTCACGACATCCCGCAACAAGTCAGACAACGAACTTAACTTGAATTTGGTGACGAGTGGACTTAGACGACTTCGCACCAAATACTGCTTGCTGTCACCCAGTACAATTCCGCACTGAGATTCCAGAAATCGGCAAAAGTCGCGATACTCTTGGTCGCTAATCGTTATAGCAGTCATTCAATTCTCTTTATTTAACTAGCGCAGCTTTCACCGCATTACCAAGCTCATCAGGGTTAAATTTCGCAATAAACGCATTTGCCCCAACTCTCTCAACCATGGCTTGGTTGAACACGCCACTCAATGAAGAGTGCAAAATAACATAAAGATCTTTGAGCTCGTTATGACGACGGATTTCCGCAGTCAAGGTATAGCCATCCATCTCTGGCATTTCAATATCGGAGATAACCAAAGAAATCTGATTACTAATTGGCCCATCGTTCAACATCTCAACTAGCTTATCGTATGCAACTTTACCATCTTGTGTCGAGATAACTTCAAACCCTAGGGACTCAATCGCACGTTGCACCTGTTTACGTGCCACGCTGGAGTCGTCCGCAATCAAAATGCGACGAACAAACTCTTTTTCCTGCTCAACTTGGGCTATTTGTTCACCGATTGAGCTGTCCATATCTTCGTTAACTGGCGTGATTTCAGCCAAGATCTTTTCAACGTCGATGATCTCAACCAATTCATTATCGATATTGGTTACAGCCGTCAAATAGTTACTTTTCCCTGTCCCATTCGGAGGCGGTAATATCGCTTCCCAACGCATGTTAATGATACGCTCAACCGAGCTCACCAGAAATGCTTGAATAGTACGGTTAAATTCCGCGATGACCACGAAACTTTTATCCACGTCCGTCGTCGGACGACCACCAACGGCAAGGCTCATGTCAATCACAGAGACCGTTTGGCCACGAATATGAGCAACCCCTTTTACTAAGCGGTGCAAATTAGGCATTGAGGTCAATTTAGGACATTGCAGGACTTCTTTAACTTTGAAAACGTTAATACCGTATCGTTGACGGCCGTTAAGACGGAAAGTTAATAGTTCTAATCGGTTTTGACCGACGAGTTGCGTACGCTGATTCACAGAATCAAGAATACCCGTCATAAGCTCATCTCCATCTCAAACTTTTATCCAAAAAAAGTGATAGTCTACTACAGGCTATGAAGAAACCAGAGAAACGAAAAATGCATCCGAAGATCGATCTCCATTCGCATTTCATAACTAAGTGTAGAGCTTTCTGTGAAATATTTTATAGCTTTATCGGCTTTTTATTATTTTTCTTTAGTCTAGCGGCCAATGGAGCCACGCCGGAACAGCTTTCAATGATCAAAGAAGCCGCCGAAAATCATGTGCTGAGCACGGTGGATATGCCTGCTGGCGGTGAGTTGGTGGTCAATGCTGCCAATATAGACGATCGTCTATTCGCGACCGATTGTCCGGAACCTCTCACAACAAATTCATCATCCAGCAATGGTTCTGCGGCCAACATCACCGTATTGGTGGAGTGTAAACCGGATAACTGGCGTGTTTATGTGCCGGTTCGTCTGACGATCACTATCCCACTTATCACTGCGGCAACCCCATTAAGTCGGGGACAAATGATTTCCGCACAAGATGTTACGTTAAGTATGGTAGACCTGCTGCGTTTCCGGCGGCAAGGTTTTTCCACTCCTGAAAACGTGATTGGTGCAAAAATCAAAAAAAATATTCGTGTGGGTGATGTGATTGAACTGAACGATGTGTGCATCGTGTGTCGAAATGAAAGTGTTGTCATCCGAGCGGGAAAATCTGGTATGTCGATCACAACCAAAGGGACGGCGATGTCCGATGGTGTCGTGGGAGAGCAGATAAAAGTGAAAAATGACAAATCTAACCGTATAATTGATGCGCAAGTCAGTGGTGTTGGTGAGGTCACCGTCGCGTTTTGATAGCTCTACCTTGCTTATCAGAAAAACTGGTGCCAAGTGATTTTCTGTTTGGTTAAAAAAGTCGCTAAAGTTTCGACCTGTGTGGTCGATATTGACAGTACACGTTAAAGTTTATTGAAAAGGCTCATTTATGGCAGGTATTGATAACATACGCGCAGGACAGTCGTTAAACACGACCAGCCGCACCAATGTGCGTTCTTCTGATGCCAGCAACTCTTCCACTCAATCCGGGGCGGTATCACGCTCATCGGCAAGTGGTCAAGATGCGGTATCGCTGAGCTCACAAAGTAAAGCCATTGGCGAAATGCATAGTGAAATGGCTTCAAGACCCAGTTTTGACAGCGCAAAAGTCGCCGCAATCAAAGAAGCGATTGCTAACGGCTCTTATGTGGTTGACCCTGAAAAACTGGCCGATAACATGATCAAATTCGAAAAAGAACTGGGCGGCTTCTAACCTAACGTGTCCCCAGCGTGCGTCACCGATGAGTATGTTGTTATAACGAAAAAGTGACGAACAAAGAGTGATGATCCCACTGTAATGTATAGGCGATTTGGCGATGGCAGCATTAAAAGACTTGGTTGAGTTTCAACTGAAAAATGCGCAAGAACTCGTGACCGTACTCGAAGCGGAGAAAGTTGCGATCACCAGCCGAATCTCTGTCGATATCGAATCCATTGCTAAACAGAAACTCACCTTAGTCAATCAATTACAGCAAACTGACCAACGCATTGCGAAACATCCGCATGTCGCGAGCCTGACTGAAGATGCTTATCTCAATGAGTTGGTGAGTCAAATCCGCAGTATCATCATGGATTGCCAGCAAGCCAACCTGATTAATGGCGATGCTTTGGCCCGCGCGCAATTGAGCTTCAATAAACTCAATAACCTGATGCAACAAAGTCATGGCAAGATTGGTATGACTTACAGCGCGACCGGGAAAACCCATACTATTTCAACCTTGGGTACCAATATCAAAGCATGATGAGAGAGTCTCTTAAAGCGAAGCACTCAAACAAATCAGTAAGACTTAACAAGCAAAAAAGCGGCAATCATTGCCGCTTTTTACGTTCTGGGAGATGAAGAGGTGAGCGCTAGAATAGGGTCATTTGTCGTTTTTCGGGAACTTGTTGAACTTCTCCGTAATCACGCATCTTGTCCATCTTGCGAATATCAAGCCTCAGTTCAGTGACATAGCTGTCCCCAACCTTATAACTGCGTACCACTTCAGCACCGCGAATCACACCATCGACCGCACCTGCCGTCAACTCTGTACCAAGACGTTGATCTTGTAACTCAGCACGACCACTGATGCGCATACCATACACCTGCTCAGCAAGCTCGCGGTAAGCATCAATTTTAGAAGCACGCATCGCACGCACTTGCTTCTCGGCCTCATCACGCCCTCTCTGCTCGCTGATATTGGCATAGCCAACCGCCGTTAACCAATCATCAGGGCGCATGCTTTGCAAGGGTTGGCATCCCGTCATCACTAAGGCTGCCACTAGGAGTAGTAAGCTAGATTTCATCATCGTTCTCCTATGGACGTAAAATCACGGTGTACGGCTGAGTGATGGTTGGATCTGAGCGGATCAACACTCCATCTTGGGTACGAATACTGTTGAGCGTATCCAAATCTCGGCCGATACGATCGGCAGGCAAGAAACCTTGTGCCGTGGCCACAACAATTCGTGAGTGCATGCCAACTACACGAGCATTCACTATCACCCCGCCTTCTTGGCGCAGCATAGTTCCTGTCAGTACGTACTGGACTTCTTGCTCTGAAGAAAGGTTTTTCCAGTCGCGGCTAAAGGCAAAATCGCCCTGCTGCGTCACTTGGATTGAACCTGTGGTTTTAAAATCCACCACTTTAAATCCACGACGCTGAAACTGGTGAATGAATCCTTCCGAGACCGAGTTACCGAGCCAGTTAGTGGTATCCATATTTTGCAGATCGACAAACGAAGTCACCGCAATTGGCGTACGAGCAGTAATACTGGTATTCGAGAGCATCAAATCTTCCGTCATGCTCTCAACAAAGAAATCCAATGTGTGACGAGGACTCTCCATCAACATAAACTGTGAACCATTGTATGGCTCTTTGCCGTTATAAATCGGGGCGTATGCACACGAAGTCAGTAAAACGACGGGTACTAAGGAAAGCCATTTTTTCATTCTCTTCATCTCCAGATATACTATGGCGCGCATTTCAGCTTCTCACTCGATTAAACTGGAACGCTCCTTGCTTTTCTTAAACGGTTATTGATTCAGAATTGCAATGCCTACATCAGTTAGGATTTGAAAAGCAAAATTTATACCCACTTGGGACCTTACGATGAAAAAAAATATTTTATCTATCATTTCAGCACTTTGGATGATGCTTCAACTTCCATCGGCTCATGCAGCTTGGTATGAAGTGACAGGCTCTGCCGCTATTGTTTCTTCCGAAGAGGTCGCCCGCTTACACGCCTTAGAAGATGCGCTGTATAAAGCGGTAAATTTTGCCGGGGCAGATATTGGCAGCATTAGCAATTTGATGCCGCTCTTGGAGTCTGATCGTCGAGAATACCTGTTTGCTAACCATGAGGTACGCTACATCCTGATTGAAGAACGCAAAGCGATTAACAATGTGATGTACGTGCGCACCCGCATTGATATTTACCCATCGGCAACGGCTTGCCACGTTGAGCAATACAAAAAAACCATGTTGATCGGCAATATTGATCTGGCCTCCCCTCAGCAAGCAGTGATGGGACAGATCTATCAGGTCGGTGATGATTTTGCGCAGGTGATTAATCGTCGCTTAGAGCAAGAATCTCGCAGCTTTGTCTCGGTCGGCACAACCCAATACGATATTGACCCTAAAGCACCGGAGCGGATCAAGATGATCGCGCAAGATGCTGGAGCGCAGTACATCATGGGCGGCATGATCACTGATTTAACCGCCACCATAGAGCAAAAAACGCTGCAAGATGACATCATCAATCGCCAGTTTGCGATGGAAATCAGTGTGTTTGATGGCAAAACAGGCAATGAAGTGATGACACGCACTTACCGTGAAGTTGCACGCTGGCCGTTTCCTAAAACCAGCCAAATTGATACGCGTAGTGCACGTTTCTGGGCATCGACTTATGGTGAAATGATGCTGCGTGTGAGCCGCAACATTATGCTCGATCTTGAATCGGAAATTTCTTGTAAGATCACGTTACCGCAAATTGTGGCGAAATTTGGAACCACAGCCACCATGGATCTTGGTCGTATTCACGGTGTTAAACAAGGTGACAAGCTCAGCCTCTGGCACACCGGAGCCTTTATCGACCAACAAGGGTTGCCGCGTAACAAAGTCACCCAAAGTGAGATTACGCTTACCGTGTCTCGTGTATATGAACACGAAGCGGAATTAACCGTGGATCAACCTGAGCTCGCCTACAGTATTCAAATCGGCGATGTGATGCACAAGCAGATGTAGCTCAATCATCAAGTTCAAGCCCTGAACTGCCACGACTGGCACTTCAGGGCTTGTCATAAAGGGGGAGCCAATATCGCCCTTCGCCCCCTATTCCCTACCACTACGATATCGAGTCACGACACAAAAACACTACCCCATGGACTGAGAGCGACAAGCTTCATCTTCAAGCTGCCTCACCTGCTTTTTCAGCGTCGGCAGTGCAATATCTTGTGCAATACCATCGGCAAACCGCTCAAACATGCCACTGGTCACCTTGGTCAACAGAGCGACTTGAGCTGGGCTATAGTGTTTCGACATATAACTCATCATGACTCTCAACGTCTGCTCTTGCTCGATCCTCTCTTCTAAAATTTCAAACTGTAAACCTAAGCCGGATTCACTTTTATCGGGATCGACTTGTTGGAAGCGGATCGCATGCCCTTCTGTCAACGGTAGCTCTCCATGCAGCTTATTTTTTGCATGCAGTTGTATAAAGACCTCAAACATGTGACCTTCCGTCTCATGCTCAACACCTTTGAGCCCTTCTTCAATCAGATCGATCGGAATATCTGTGTATGGCATCGACTGGTTAATGCTGTTTTTCACTTGCTCGATGAGTTGCCACACCGTTTGTACTTTCGTGAAATCCACCAACTGAACGCCCATGGTAGTGAAATAACCGACTGTGTCGAAAAACTCGGCATCCAGCCGACCGGAAGCAGGTGTGCCAACCAGCAGCTTTTCTGGTGCGCCGAGACAATGTACCGACGCAGAAATCGCCGCATACATCACGTTAAACAACGAAGCATGGCGTGCTTTAGCCAATTGATACAGCGATACCATGGTTGATTTCGGCAATTTTATTTCGACCCAGCCGCCTTCTCCAAGATCGACTCCAGTGCTGTTACTTAAAGGATGATCCGCAGCAAACAGAGGCTGTGCCCAAGGCACACCGGCAAACTTGGTTAACCAATAGTTAAGATGCGTTTGATTGAATGCCGAAGAACGCTGCTTGCGAGCAAACTCATGGAAAGGTAAAGGTTCCGTTTGCCACTGTGGACGAGTACCTTGCACACTGTGTTGATACGCCTGTGCTAATTCATCCATCAAAATATTGATCGACCACTCATCCAACACAATATGGTGGAACAGAAGTGAAAGATATTGCGTCCCCGTCTGTTCATCACGTACGAAATTGAGTCGAAGTGGCAATTCTTGGCTCAGGTCAAAGGTGTGCTCGGCCTCTTGCACCAGTAGTCTGCCCACGGATTGGGCTGCGTTATCTTTAGACGTCCAGAACCACTGGTAATCTTCAATATGGCTGGCCTCGATCACTTGCTGGTAAGGCTGCCCATCTTCTAGACCAAAGTGGGTTCGTAACCCAGCATGACGCAGTAAAAGCCAGTGAAAAGCCTCACCAAATGCTTGCTCATCGACCTCATCTAAAAATTTAAGCGCAAACGGAAGATTGAAGATGTGGGTCAAACCAAACTTGGCGTATTTGCTCATCGCCTTCCATAAAGAGGCTTGTGCTAACGACAAAGGCGCTTTGGACGACTCTACCACCTCACTCACTGCGAATGATGTGCTGGTGGGTTTACGGTGAAGTACGGCTTGCTGCGCCAGTTGCTTGGCATTAGGGAAACTAAACATATCATTGATATGCAGTTCAATACCTTGCTCGCTCAACAAGCGACCAATGACTCGCGTTGCGATCAGGGAATGTCCGCCAAAATCAAAGAAATCATCCTCTGCCGTCATCTCGGCAACACCAAGTGCTGAGCGAAACTCAGCCAAAATGCACTCTTCAACCGCAGAGGAATTTACAGCGCTCAATTCAAGCTCAGGCTCTGCCAGCGTCACATGCACATCGTTTGCTTTCGGCGGATTGTTTGACGTCAACTCAATGGCTGAGACATGAGAAGATGAGGTTGTCGAAGAAGGCATTGTTCGCCCACCTATCGCAGCGACAAATTGCTCAAGCAAGTAGGCTCCGACATGAGGGGAAACCGAGGCATCTAACGCCAGCTCAAGTACTAGAGCGCCTTGGCAATTAAGCCCAACCCCCAACGCGACTTCAAATTTGGGGTGCATGGCTGCAAAAAGCATTTTTTCGCAGCGCAAACCCTCCAATTGTAGATGCACTGAAGGATCCACTAACCAAGTCACCAAGGCTGCGGCAGAGGCGTGAGTTTCGCTAGCGACTCCTCCCCTCATTAACGGCTGGCGCATCGAATCCAAGATCTCTTGGCTCAGTTGCGAAAGCGGACGCTCAAAGCCTTTAAGGGCGATATGCACTAACTGGGTTTCAATCATAGAACCATTCAGCTCGCGCGTTTTGCGCTCCACATCATGCGGAACGTAAAGCTCAAATTGGCCAAGTTTCGCACTTGCGGCAAGGTAGCGCGCAAATAGCGCGGCGATGAGTGCAAGCACTTCCTGCTTATCCGGCTGCGCTAAACCATGCTCCGCCAGTACACCGCAGTGTAGGGCAATCCGATATTTACGACTGCAAAGCGTATTGATGGCGCTATTTGCGCTCGGTAAGCTCTGCTCAATTAATGTAGCGTGACTCGCAGGCTGTAACCAAGGCAACAACGCTTGGGATAATGGCGTTTGCGGCATCACTGGGGTAAAGCCGAGGGAAAGATCCTCCCCCTCCATCACAGGATCGATATCACAGGTGATTTGGTTATACCCATGGGTTACGCACTCAAATACGCGCCGCCAATCCCACTGCTCGCTGATTATTTGGTGGGTTATCACCCCAAGCACTCGCTCTTCGCTCCCCAAACTCAACAAGCAAAAACTTAGCGCAGCTTGCTTGGCTAAATCCATCGGCTGATTTTGCCATC
The DNA here is from genome assembly GCF_035615595.1 of Vibrio sp. R-1. Lineage (NCBI taxonomy): Bacteria > Pseudomonadati > Pseudomonadota > Gammaproteobacteria > Vibrionales > Vibrionaceae > Vibrio > Vibrio sp. R-1. The sequence goes on from NZ_WPDC01000003.1 coordinate 54,872, forward strand.
GCACAAGATGTTCAAACGCCTCATCCATTGACTCAACATGCTCAAAATGGATCTCGAGCGGAGTTGGCTTCACCGAGTACAAGGTTAAGCCGGATGCCTCATCAAGCACATAGCGTCGGTTTAACACTGGAAAATGATTCGGCAACTGGCTGAGCGCTGTGATTAAGCGCGCGATATGCACTTTTCCGCTCAATCGATAAGCAGTCGCATATTGATTGCGTCCGTTACCATGTCGTTGATGCTCTCGCCAGACTCGCTGTTCAAACTCACTCAAGGAAGCCGATGACAAGGTAGGTGGTGAGAGAGGTTGACTTTGATTCGGTTGACGTACTGGTTCAACAGAGATCGATTGTCGCTGAACATACGCTTGGCACTGTTTGCGATCCACTTTGCCATTCGCAGAAAGCGGTAAAGCCTCTAAAGCAATAAACCGACTCGGAATATGCGAAGACGGTAGCGATTGTTTGGCAAACTCTCGTAACGCCTGACTCGATGCTGATTGCTGAGGTTTAACGCTAAATAATGCAGCTAAAGCGGTATCGCCATTGACATCGGTATAATCGACCACCACCACGCTCGCGAGCGCCGGATGAGTTTGCAGCTGCTTTTCGATATCCGGCAGTGACACTCGTACCCCACGAACTTTCACATAACCATTGATGCGGCTAGCAAAAATGATATTGCCGTCCGCGCGGTAGTAGCCTTGATCGCCCGTTCGAAACGCGCGCACAGGGTGGCCATGCTCATCCAATACGGTGACAAAATCGGTTTGTTTCAGTTCGCCGTCTTCAAGATAACCTTGCGCTAAATTGACTCCAGAAGTGAAGATACGGCCGACCACACCTTGCGGTACATGGCGTTGTATCTCATCCATAATGAAATAACGGTTTCCCGCCAACGGCCGACCATATGGGATCACGCTAACATCATCCTCCGTCAGCTCATGCCAGATGCTCCAAATCGTCGTCTCGGTAGGACCGCCCAAAGAGATCAACCGCGGCGGATTTGAACCAGCGCGTAATTGGGCGATGGTGGCAGGTTTGATGTAATCGCCCCCTTGGGCAACCAGACGAAGCGAGTGTAGTTGCCCAGCTTGAGTGCAAGAGAGCAACATCTCCAAAATAGCGGGGACAGAGACCCAAATCGTCACTTGATGCTGCTCAATTAAGCGATTCCATTGCAACGCATCTTTTTCTTGATGCACAGCGGGAAGCACTAACGTCGCTCCGAAGCTCAAGGTGGCAAAGAGATCAAACACCGACATGTCATGATGCAATGGCGTCACAGACATCACCACATCCTCACTGGTGAGATGCCACGCTTGGCCCGTTTGACCAATCACATTCGAGGTCGCCTGATTATTGACCACCACGCACTTAGGTTTGCCCGTAGTGCCAGAGGTATAAAGATAATAAGCCGTTTGTTGGCTTTGACTTAATCGGTTTAATTGATCGAGTGGTGTAACGTCAGGTACTCCATCGGCGAATAAGACAGGCTCAATCAAGGCATCAAAAGCGATCACATTGCTAAACTCACAGGGCTTATCCATCACCACCAGATCAGCGTGACAATTTTCTAAAAGGTAATCCAGACGCTCTTTGGGAGACGCAGCATCAATAGGTACCCAGATAATCCCCGAAAGCGCAGAAGCCAAACTGATGACAACATGTTCAACACTGCGTGGTAAGCAAATGGCGAGAACATTTCCTGTGGTCAACCCTCGCGCTTTGAGCTGCCACATCACGCGCTGAACCTGCTCACCCAATTGAGCATAAGAGAGGGTTTGTTCCCCGCAGATCACAGCGGTTTTGTCCTCTGTGCGGACAAACAATTGCTGCGCTAACTTGGCAAGAAAATCGGAATCGTGACTGACCGACTCATCGCTATTAAAACGGTAGTGTGAAAGGTCGATACATGGCTCAAGCGGCGCGGCCAATGATGCTGACGAAGTGATCTGATTCAAGCGATGATGTAAGGCACTTAACATCTTGCGGATAAGCTCAGTCTCTAAAGCCGCTAAAGCATAATCAAAGCTGATGATGAGGTTTTTCTGCTCGTCGTAAGTCAAGCGAATATCTAAAGCCACCTGCGGAGTTTGCGTTACCCCATCGAACAGAGTGACAGCGTCCTCTGGATTCAGGGTTTTCCAAGACAACCCATTGGTTAACACAACCGGTAGCACCAGTGCTTGCGGCGCTTGATTCATCAACAGACGGTTAAGATCGACGCCAGAAAAAGCAAGATGCTCAAGAGCCTCTAGCATCTCACGCTGTAGCTTGCTCGCTTGGCTCAGCAAACTCTGGGTGGATTTTTCATGCTCTAAGATCACAAAGGATGACTCATTGCCATCAATCGCATTACTGCTTGGGATTAATACCGGAAAACCCACTCGCATCCCGATTTCGGTTGTCCAATAGGAGAGCACGTCCAAGATGGTTGCTGTCAGCAAGGAATTGAGAAATAAGCCATTTTCAATGCCGCATCGATTGAGCTTACCAACACTCTCTTTGGGTATTTGCAAGCTTTCGCGCGCATAACGAGACGTAGTGATCGTCTCTAATGTTTGTTTCCAAGGCAGTGCTGGCGGCGGGCAATCAGGATGAAGTTTGCTTTTCCAATACGCTTCATCTTGCGCTTTTTTGGAGGCCCATTGCGGCGAGATGGACTGAGTATTACGAGCATTTTGCACCATCTGAGCAATATCGGGTTCTTCGCTTCCCAGTAGCGCAGCAAGAATAAGCGCATGGGTGCGACCATCGACAATCAAAGCATCAAAGCTGGTCAAGACGATGGAGCTGAACTCATCTTGCTCTCCTGTTGGCAGTTGCACCACACAGATTTGCCAAGGCGAGCGCGTTAAATCATGCATCCGCTGTTGATATTGCTGCCTAACTGGCTCAACCGCTAATAAGGCTTGTTCGCGGGAAAGATGCTGTAAATCGATGGCTTGCCAATTTAACGCTATGCAAGGAGAGACCCACTGAATCCATTTCTCTTGATCAATGCGAGTTCTCAAGGCAGGAATATGCTCAACGAGATAGAGCATACGGCTGTGCAGTGACTGAGTGTCGATGTGACCTCGATACTCACGAAACTCATGCATCGCAACGCCGCCTAAGGCAATTTGGGTTGAGCGACCTAGCAAGTAAGCTTGTTGTAAAGGGGTCAGTGGCATCTCCTGAATCGACTCGCGGCGAACATAACCGAGTTGCGCGTCAATCTGTTGTACGCTTTGCTGCATCATCTCAGGATGCAGCGCCACACTGCGGAGCAAATCAACGTAATGCGCGAAAAGCGCTGTGATGTCCTTATCAGCGAAGTTTTCCATTCGCACATCCCAATTGAGCAAAATCCCTTCATAAGCCGGAGCAATTTGCGCATCGAGAGTCACCTGCGCTCCCTGCGAAATCACCCAATTCATACGCCCTAAATGCTGAGTGACACGATCGGAAAAGATCTCCTCGTCTCGCATTTCCATGCCTGAGGTAAAGACTATCGGTGAACGCTGCACCCCACCCTGTTGTCGCGATAAATCGCGCATCACGCTAACCCCTGAATAGCTTTCATGGCGAAGTAATTGATGCAGTTGGTTAGCCGTTTGCTGACACAGGCTCAACAGGGTTTGAGTCGTTCCCACATCGGCGCTAAAAATCAGCAAATTGGAAAAATCGCCGATCGTGTGTTCAATATCCAAAGAGCGATTGCCGCGATGGAATGTAGGCACATTGAGTCGAAAATGTCTCTTTTGGCAAGCATTGGCAATCACTTGTGAAAAGAGTGCCAATGTCAGTTGGGTCAGTGTGAGATGATGTTGCCGCGCAACCTCGGCCAACCTTTTGCGCTCCACTGGAGTGAACCAGTGTGCAAACCTTTGGCTGTTTGCGCTAACGGCATCTGTTGGCAAGGGTTGATAAGGCAAACTTGGCTCGGCGGGAATCGTCGCAAGACGCTCTTGCCACCATTTCTTATCCACCTCTTTGCGTTTTGCCAAAGCGCGATCGGCTTGCTGAGCATCAAGATATTGGAAAAAAGTCACCACATCAGACTCAATGATCTCTAATCGATGCTCTGTGGCCTTTAAATAGAGTGAGGTAAGATCGTCCACCAACAGCCGAAAACTTTGTGCATCACACGCAATCATGTCCACATCAATGTGCAATCGGTGTTTGCCTGCAGGCAACAGAGTCAAGCTGATCTCAATCGGGTTTCCCTGCGTTAAATCGAGCATCTGATGGGTCATTCGCTGGCGCTTAGTATGCACAAAAGACTCCACCTCATCTGGCTTCCATTGGGATAGGTCATCCACTTTAAGCTGATGGAAAGTCGAGAGCGGCAAGATCTTCTGCTGTCCATCCTTGGTGATCGCTAAACGTAACATGGGATGTTTCGCGTACAGCGCACGTACAGCTTCCGTTAGCGCCTGTCGATTTAATGCTTGACCATCAAATTCGGCGTAGAGATGCGCGGCCACACCATCGAGCAAGCAGTCGTGCTGACGCCCTAGCCAATAAGCCGCTTGCATTGCTGTCATTTCTTTCATCTTTAAACCCACAGATTCATCCCTTTACTTGGTACACATCGTCTTACAACGCATTAATGTGTAAAATTCAGTTAATAATAATCATTATCAATTACATGTAAAGAACGAAATCGGTCAGCCTCGAGATTGAAAAAGTCACGAACGCAGCCAACACATCAGAAGCTTTGTAGGAAGGGAAAAGAGAGGGGTTGGTAAGCCCCTGATGGGGCTTACCACATTAACAGGCAAGGTGAATGAAATCCGTGCTGAGTCAGAGGTTAAAACTCTTCATCCATCACCACATGGCGCTCTTCGTGGTACGCCTCTTCGTTTTTACCGCGCTTCCAATAAGGAATGGCGTAAATCTTATCTCTTGCGATTCGATATTCATTTCGCAAAATTTTACGACACGCAATAACGCTCTCATTTTCCCCTGCCACAAAAGCAGAAAGCGACTCAGCGCCTTGCGGTACTGGCAGTTGTTTAATCGCCATCGCCAAAACGGATTGCGCCTGATTAGGATCGCGCACTAACCACTTAATCACCATCTGTTCTGGATGGGAGATATCATGCTTATCTTCAATATCATCCACTTCAAGAAATACATAACCTTTGGCCTGACTGGGCATTTTTTCTAAAATGGCACTGATCGCAGGCACAGCAGAGAGATCGCCAGCCATAATATGCCAATCCGCGGGCTCGATAAGAGGGTCTGGCCCACCGGGACCTATCAAACCGAGTTGTGAACTTGTTTGAGCTTTTAGCGCCCATCCACCACCCGGTGTTCCTTCTCCATGCACAACAAAATCGATATCAAGCTCATTACTCTGTGCTCGGTATTGTCTCACGGTATACGCTCGCGGAACGGGTTTATGCTCTGGCCAAATGACTTTATCACCCTCACGAATCGGTAATTGGAGTATGCCACTCGCCTGATTAGGGAAAAAAACCTTAATGTGTGACCCATTTTGATCTTCGGGGAATCCAATTAAATCCTCACCAGTCAGTGTCACTCGAAGTAGGTTTTTTGATACATATTTTTTACGCACAAAATCCAGTAATCTCGGATAAACGCGCTCGACTTCGTTACTCATTCTTTCACCTAATTTATCTTATGCCTTAGCCAACCTTGCAGGGAGTGTCATTCACTCAATCCTCCCAACGTTCTGCCCCAGTTGAAAAACAGTGGTTCGACCCTGTAAATAATCAAATCAAATGAGAATGTATATCATTAACAAACTTTACACAACAGTCGTTCAACTTAACCAAGGGATCCCAGATTCTTAGGATATGGTTTAACCTCGAGAGCCCAGCTCAAGACTTAAATGTGAACATAAAAAAACGCCTCTCAGCTGACTTAGAGGCGTTGTTTTGTTTCAGTCCATTTGAAATATCATTTAGAAATTCAACTGCACCGATGCACCAATCATGCGAGGCTGCTGTTTAAGTTGGTCAAGCGTATTATTGGTTGAGAGATAGAGCGTTGTTTTATCAGAATCCAATAAGTTAGTGGCATACAAGGTTGCTCGTCCATGCTCAAAAACATAGGCTAACTGAGCATTGGCAACCCAATATGAGTCAATCGCAAATTTTTCTGAATTGCCACTCTCCGAGAAATAGCTTCCGGTATAAGCCGCATTACTACTGAACTCAAACCCTTGGCCAAAATCATAAAGTAGACCAACATTGGCTGACATTTTCGGTGCACGAGGCAGCTCTTTGGTGTTTCCGGTGGTTTCTTTGAACTCGGTTTTCAAAAGCCCTAGGTTGGCAAAAAGTTCGAGTGAAGAGGTCGCATACCAACGTGACCCGATTTCAGCGCCATAAGTGCTCGCTTCATCAAGGTTTGCGATAAACACATCACCACTGGATGTGGTTTGCGTCATCTGCATACTGTCAAAATCGTTATAGAAAAGGTTAGTCAACACTTCGACAGAATGGCTGAAACGGTGACGGGTGTAAAACTCATAGTTCCAAATCGATTCCTGTTCAAACTCGTAAGGCCTAAAACCTGTAAATTGCATTGAGTTAAAGGCTAGTCCTGCCCCACCCGCATTGTAACCTTTAGCCGCTTTAATCCCATAAGTCTGCCCTTGTACTGGTGTATATGCCACATCGATCTTAGGCAGAAATACGCTGGATGTTTCATCGTAATCAAGCTTGTATCTTGGGTGCGAGACGTTTCGCTTAACCTGCTCTCTTTCAAATCGCCCAGCCAAATTCACATCGATAGAAGGCGTTAACGCATAAGTGACTTCCGCAAAAACGGATTTGGCTTTAGTGCGGCCATCCATCGGATATGCACTGGCCGCATCAATGTACATATCATCTTGTGAAGATTGGTAGTAACGCGCCCCGATTAGGGCATTCACGCTACCATCCAGTGCGATATAGCGTAATAACGGTTCGATATGGAATTCTTTACCATCGGTATTGAAATCGCCTCGGCTATTGGGATTGGTATAACGGTCATAGCTGAAATCGGCATACACCAGATTGTTTTCAAAAGTGAAGAGGTCGTTGAGATGCCAGATAATATCCCACGCCGTCGTGAACGAGGCTGTCTCATAAACCGGTCGGAAGGCTTCGTTACCCGCCACATTAATGTTTTCTGTTTGTGGCCCACGAGAATCCATATGAGAGAGCGTTAACGTGGTTTTAAAACCATCCAGTGCGGAAGGTTCGTACAGCAGCTTACCGCGCACCGAATTCATCTCGATTTTTTTAGGATCGCCCGCGGGTTCAAAAGCAGCAAGATCGACAAAACTATCGCGCTTCTGCTGATCAAAACTCAAACGAAATGCCAACTCATCTTGAATAATAGGTGCAGAGATCATACCCGCTGTTTGCGAATAATCGCTTTCACCAATACCTGCTTTTACCGCACTTTCAAAATGATGAGTAGGATCGTTAGACTTCATCACAATCGCGCCCGCCGAGGTATTTCTCCCTTGAATGTAGCTCTGTGGCCCTAAATAGATCTCCACTTGCTGCATATCCCAGAGTGAACGAGGGCCAAAAGCAATTTCAGAATAAGTCAGTGAACGACCGTCAATCGACATATTTAAGCGAGGTGATGTGCCAGCAAAACTGGCCAAGCCCCCAACAGAAGGCCCCGAGCCATCGATACCGCGAATCGTGGGCATATTGTTGCTTTGACCCGAATCGACAAGGTTTGGGATCAGTTGTAGGAGATCATCAATCTCTGTTGCGCCGGGTGTTCTCTCAATCGTATCTTGATCAAACACTTCGACACTCGCGCTCGTCTCATAAATGCTGCGTTGTGTTTTTTCGCCAATCACGACCAACACGGGCATTTCTTGCTCTTGATTACTCGTATTCTGCGTTTCCGCATAGGCAAAACTGCCCGTAAAAAGCCCCATCATCACCGCTGACAAGGTGTGCAATTTAAACTTTTTGTTCTCTGCAACACTGACTCGCGCTGGGCATAAAGCTGCCATTTGAATTTCTCCTTAAGTCTAAATTAACCACTACACTGCGCTCAGGCCAGTATGGAGATGAGAGGCTTCCTTCGTTTTCAATGACAAATACCAGAACGAAAAAGTACGCGGCAAAACAAAACAGCACTGCTAAACCATGACTCAAGTCCATGCGCTTGATTGCAAGTATTCCGACGAACATACAGTAACAATGCACTGAGCCACGGTTTAACCAAGACACTGAGTTGCATAGAACGTACATCATTGAGAATCTTAATAATTCAAAAATCAAATGTAAAGCATTCTCATTTGCATTTATAAATACATTGCTTAGATAGAAAGAGCGTTGCAGGGGAAGTAGAGAGAAGCGAAAACGTAAATTGCGTCACTATACCCAAACGACTTGGAGTTGCAGGTAGGCGACAAGAGAGTTCATCTCCATGAATATAGATAAACACTGTGATTGGGGGCGAACGTAGCCAACACCGCTACTGCTTCAAGTAGGAAGAGGATACAAGGTCAGAGTAAAGCTTACTATGTCAATCTTTGGTCATTCCTACAGCACATTTCTTCTCGTGCTAGCCAAAAGCCTCTATTATTACTATTAACAGTTTTATTTATAAAACACGTCATGTCGAAAAGTAACCTAGAGACGAATACCGGACACCGCTTTATATCCAAAGCGAAAACCGCGTATAAAATTCATATTCATACCCCTGACGATAAGGTTTTACATCGCTCAGTCGGGTTTGTACGGCTTGGTGAAAAGAAAGGATTGAAGAAAGCGATTTTGCTACGCAACGAATTGGGTTCCGCCATGTGGGGCAAATTTTGGCGCAGAATCCTAAAAGATCCTTACTTGATGACTCGCTTACCACACAGCTTAGAACCCAAAATCATCCATAAACCTAGGCCGACCTTGGATAACCCCACGGCAAGAGACGCTTGTTATATTGCGGCTTGGCGAGAATACGATGAACAAGGTAAATGCCACTTCCGCAGCGTGGTCTGCTCCATCAATAAACACGGAAAACTGGCCGCCTACACGAAAACCAAAAAAGCCCTATTGGCCGCACATAAAGATTGCTTAGATATTTTGGTGTTTATGGGACGCTTAAACAGTATCGACCTAAAATAAAACCTTTCGACTCGATTTTTGTTATCACCAGAAAAAACAAAGGCCCGAATGGGCCTTTGTAGATTGAATCTTGATGATTACCGTGAATTATTCAGTAACTTGGTACTGGAATTCAGGGATCACTAGCTCAACACGACGGTTCTTCTCACGACCTTCTGCTGTCGCGTTAGAAGCGATTGGGCTGCTTTCGCCTAGACCTTTAGCTGAAATACGAGATGCATCAATACCTTGAGCTTCTAGTGCTTTCGCTACTGCTTGAGCACGACGCTCAGACAGTTTTTGGTTGTAAGCTTCAGAACCTGTTGAGTCTGTGTGACCAACTACTTCTACTTTTGCTTGTGGATATTGGTTTAGGTAACCCACAATTTTATCCAATTTCTGAACCGTTGCTGGTTTTAGCTCAGCACTTGCGGTAGCAAATGTGCTGCTATCCAGATGTTGGAAAGTAAAGGTTTTGGTGACTGCCACTTTCTCGACTGGTGCCGCAACAGGTGCAGGCTCAGCTGGACGCTGTTCTACCACTGGTGCTGGCTCTTCACTGCCACCGAACTTATAAGCGATACCGAGTGTAGCGGTTTCTGCGCTCGCACGTAGTGTATCGTTATTAATGTCAGTCAGGTTTTGGTATTCCAAACGCATAGTGACATTGTGGTTAGTGTTGAACTCTAGGCCTGCTGCACCTAGATATGAGTAGTCGTCCTTGCTGCCGTAATCAACATAAGCACCACCCACTTTACCGTACAGCGCAATACCTTCGGTCAGAGGAATGCTGAGTTTTGGTGCTAGCGTTACCGCTTGTACCTTCTCATTAGCCAGTCCATCTGCAGTAAACTTACCTAAGTAGTCGTAGCCTGCTTCCAGAGAGAGCCATTTGTTTGCTTGGTAACCCAGAAACGCGCCTACAACCTGATCATCATCTTCACAAGATTGACCAGCTAGACACGCGTCATCCAACCAAGATTTACCGACCTTACCTCCGACATACACCTCTGCCACTGCCGCAGAAGAAGCAAAAAGTAACGTCGCTGAAATAATTGCCGCTAGCTTTTTCATGGTATTTCCTTTTTTCTTTATGATTATTGTCGAGAGTTATACGCTGATCCTCGACCGTTCAAAAAGGTTAACTCGTACTCGAGCCAGATCACCTTTTTGTCGGCATCACTATAGCGGATGAAATAAAAAGAAAAAGAGCCTTTCGGTTATTATTTTGTCACGTCTTTGCTAAAAATGAGAAAAGACTAGAACACATACCCTTAACTATAAACGGTAGAATTAGAACAAGACTTCAAAGGATAATAAAAAAGCCGCAGTTTGTTCTGCGGCTTTGGCTTTTTATGCAATCAAACCACTATGTATTCGCTTCACGAGTTTCGATGTACTCTAGTGCCATTTTGATACGTGCAATTACACGTTCTTGACCAATCAAGTTCATCACCGCATCCACAGAAGGCGATTGACCACCGCCAGTCACGGCAACACGCAGTGGCATACCGATTTTACCCATGCCGATCTCAAGCTCTTCACACACTTGTGCGATCACGTGATGCAGCGCTTCGGTATTCCATTCTGTCAGCGCTTCGATCTTGCTCAGAGCTAGCATCAATGGCTCTTTCGCCACACCACGTAGATGTTTCTTCGCGGCATCAGCATCAAACTCAGCAAAATCTTCGTAGAAGTAACGTGATTGCTGCGCGAGCTCAACCAGGGTATTGCAACGCTCCCCCACCAACTTCACCACTTCTGCTAAAGCAGGACCGGTCGCTTTGTTAATACCTTGGTTTTCGAAATGCCACTCAAGGTGTTTCGCCACATACTCAGGTTCTGAAGTCTTGATGTAGTGGTTGTTCAACCACAGCAGTTTGTCAGTGTTAAACGCTGACGCTGATTTTGAAATTGCGTTAAGGCTGAATAGGTTGATCATTTCATCGCGAGAGAAGATCTCTTGGTCGCCATGCCCCCAACCTAAACGCACTAAGTAGTTCAGCAGCGCTTCTGGCAGGTAGCCGTCATCACGGTATTGCATTACAGAAACCGCGCCATGGCGCTTAGACAGCTTGGCACCATCATCACCCAAGATCATTGCACAGTGCGCAAAGGTTGGGATGGTCGCGCCCATGGCTTTGTAAATGTTGATTTGGCGTGGCGTGTTGTTGATGTGGTCTTCACCACGAATCACATGGCTGATCCCCATATCGACATCATCTACCACTACACAGAAGTTATAGGTCGGAGTGCCATCAGTACGACGGATGATCAGATCATCCAGTTGCTCGTTACGGATTTCGATGCGGCCACGGATTTGGTCATCAAAAACGACGCTCCCCTCTTTCGGGTTACGGAAACGGATACAGCAAGGCTCGCCTTCTTTCGCCGCGTCATTGACCGCTTTGATTTTTGGATGGTTCGCATCGTAGCGAGGCATCTCTTTGTTGGCTTCTTGCTCAGCACGGATTTCATCCAGCAGCTCTTTCGGCGCATAGCACTTGTAGGCTTTGCCTTCTGCCAACAACTGATCAATCACTTGGTTGTAACGGTCAAAACGTTTGGTTTGGTAGTATGGGCCTTCATCCCATTCCAAACCTAACCACGTCATGCCTTCAATAATGGCATCCACCGCCGCCTGAGTAGAGCGTTCTAGGTCGGTGTCTTCAATACGCAGAACAAATTCACCACCTTGGCTTTTAGCATATAACCAAGAATAGAGTGCTGTACGCGCACCACCAACGTGCAGATACCCAGTCGGACTAGGCGCAAAACGAGTTTTAACCGTCATTTGAATTACCTTTGTGAGATTCTTTTGCTGAGAGCTCAGCATGCGAAATTTTGGGCGGTATTCTAACACCCGAGTTAACGCGATGCTACGCACGATTTTCGGCAAATTGACTCTTGGTAAAATGAGTTCGAGAAGTAATGGTTGACCTTACCTTAAGGTTAAGGTTTATCCTTGTGGACATTCCGCAAGGAGGAGTGATCATGAACCATTTTGCTTTAGCGCTGCGTGGCCTGAACTGCATGGGCTGTGCGCAAAAATTGGAGCGCCAACTCAATCAAGATCTCACCGTTGAGATCGAAACGCTGACGCCAACCTCGATTGAACTGCATACCCATGCCACCTTAACTGAGGTGCTCACCAGTATTGAATCGCTGGGTTATCAAGGCGGTACTGAGCAAACTTATCAGCTACAAGGTTTAAACTGTGGTCGCTGTGTGAATAAACTGACCACGCACCTCAGCGCGCAGGCAGAGATTGCCAAACTGCAAGTCAGTAAAGAGTGGCTTTCGCTGGTTACAACCTTAACCACTGAGCAAGTGAAAGCACTGGTGGCGGAAGTGGGCTATCAGGCTATAGAAGCAGAACAAGAATCAACATTCGCGCCAGCAGCCTCTACTGATGAGAAGGAAACCGACACGCCTGACGCTGAGAACTCCTCGAACACAGAACCCACTGAGGCGTCTAGCCAAACGCTCTCTCTGCTTATTAAAGGGATGACCTGCGCCAGTTGTGTCGCATCGGTGGAAAAAGCACTGCTTTCTGTTGAGGGAGTGCAGAGTGCACAAGTCAACCTCGCAGAGCAAAGTGCCTTGGTGAAAGCCAATTTCACCAATCCGCAACCACTGCTTAACTCAATTCAACGTGCTGGCTACCAAGCCGAGATCTTGGATGACCCCGCGCAGCCGCAAGCCAAACAACAAGCGCAATTAGAAGCCTTACAAAAAGAGCATAAACAGAGTGCCTTATTAGGTATCGCTCTGGGTGCGCCTTTAATGCTGTGGGGCGTGTTTGGCGGCAATATGATGATCCGCAATAGCAGTGATCAAATGGTCTGGGGTGGAATCGGCGTCATCTGTTTCGCACTGCTGCTCACCGCCGGCCGCCACTTCTTTATGAATGCGTGGCAAGCACTGACTCATGGCAGAGCGACCATGGACACCCTAGTCGCATTGGGTACAGGGGCTGCTTGGTTTTACTCCATGCTCGTGGTGGCTTGGCCGCAAACGTTCCCTGATGCAGCGCGTCATGTGTACTTCGAAGCAACGGCAATGATCATTGGTTTGATTTCATTGGGTCATTACATTGAAACCAAAGCCAAAAGCAATACTAATCGCTCACTGCAAGCCTTGCTTAACTTACAACCACAGCAAGCAACGTTGGTGACTGAACAAGGCGATCAATCCATCGCCGTCGCTGATATTCAACTGGGCATGTCTCTGCGCATCAAACCCGGAGAGCAAGTTCCTGTCGATGGTGTGGTCAGTACTGGTCACTCTTATCTGGATGAATCCATGCTCACGGGCGAACCCATTCCTGTACTCAAAGAAGCCGGCGCGAAAGTCGCAGCGGGCACATTGAACCAAGATGGCAGCTTAGTGATCACCGCTACTGGCATTGGTTCGCAGACCATGCTGGCGCGGATTATCCAGTTGGTAAGACAAGCGCAAAGCAGTAAACCGGCGATGGCTCGTTTAGCCGATCAGATTTCCTCTGTTTTCGTGCCCGTTGTTGTTGTCATTGCCATCTTGTCTGCCGCACTTTGGTATCTGTATGGCCCCGATCCTAAAGCCAGTTACATGTTGGTCGTTGCGACCACGGTATTAATCATCGCCTGCCCTTGTGCTTTGGGGCTTGCCACTCCGCTCTCGATTACCGTGGGTATCGGCAAAGCAGCAGAGCTGGGGATTTTAATTCGTGATGCCAACGTACTGCAGACTGCAAGTCAGGTAGATACCGTGGTGTTTGATAAAACAGGGACGCTGACTTTAGGCAAACCGAGTATTCAATCACTGCATGTCATGAAGGGGGATGAAAACCAATTACTGGCCCTAGCCTATGCCCTTGAGCAGCAATCAGAACACCCGCTGGCTAAAGCGATCTGTGATTATGCCAAACAGCGCAATATTCGCCCTGTAGACATCAGCCAATTCACTAACCAACGTGGACGTGGACTCTTAGCCGATTACCAGAATCAAACCGTGCTGGTTGGCTCTCTCGCTTTTATGCAAGAACAAGGCATTGATTTGTCTATGGCTGAATCGACTCTAGAAAAATTTGCAGCACAAGCGTGGACACCAGTTGCGGTGGCTTATCGTGGCATGTTGCAAGGCGTGTTAGCGATTGCCGATCCAATCAAGCCCACCTCCGCACAAGCGGTACGTAAGCTCAATGAACTTGGGATTCATACCGTGATGCTGACTGGCGATCACGCTTCGGTTGCCAATGCGATTGCCAAAGAGCTCGGTATCTCGCAAGTGATAGCGCAAGTACTGCCCGACCAAAAAGCGCAGCACATTCAAGCTTTGCAACAACAAGGCCGTAAAGTCGCCATGATTGGCGATGGGATTAATGATGCCCCAGCTTTAGCGCTGGCTGACATTGGTATTGCCATGGGCAGTGGCAGTGATGTAGCCATTGAGAGCGCACAGATGACCCTTTTGAACTCATCACCAACCAGTGTGGTGAGCGCGATTGAGCTGTCAAAAGCCACACTGCGCAATATGAAGCAAAACCTGTTTGGCGCATTTATTTACAACACGCTGGGTATTCCTATCGCAGCGGGTGTGCTTTACCCAGCGTTTGGATTTTTACTCAGCCCAGTTGTCGCCGGAGCGGCGATGGCGCTCTCCTCGATCACCGTGGTCAGCAATGCCAATCGCCTGCGCTGGAGCAAAATTTCTTTCGATCAACATTCTCAATGAGGTACACCATGAAACGCACAATGATGACACTCGCCCTATTGGCTACATTTTCAGGACAAGCGCTTGCTACTCAGGTAGTGAATCACAAATCTCCTTATTGTGGTTGTTGCACCGAATGGACCAAACACATGGAAGAGAATGGTTTTACGGTAAAAGAAGTGCTGCATGACAACATGGACAGCATTAAGCAACAACTGGGCGTAAAACCTAAGCTAGCTTCTTGCCATACCGCAGAGATCGGCGGTTATGTGTTTGAAGGCCATATTCCAGCGCAAGACATTAAAGACTTTCTGGCTAACCCACCGAAAAATGCCAAAGGGCTCGCGGTTCCGGGAATGCCTATGGGTTCACCGGGTATGGAATATGGCGATAAGAAAGACAGTTATGCGGTGTATGCCTTTAATGAGCACGGCCAAGTCTTTGAATACCGCTCTTATCAAGGGAACTGATCTATCCTTCTTATCGAAGAGCATGAAGGGCTAGACACAAAGCGCTGCCCCATAACTTGTTCTTTAGAAAAAAGACAAAAGAAAAGCCTCCGCATGCGGAGGCTTTCGTTATCCATTGAGTGAAATGAGTGCTCGATTATTTCAGCGAGGTGACTCGGCTAGTGCGCTCACCGCTGGCAGACACAGAGCGAATCCAAACTTCTCCGCTCACTTTTGGCGCTTGCTTCGCGTCATAATCCAACCAAGTTTGACCATCCAGTGAGTATTGCAGAGTGACACCTGGGAACTGAACGTTCATGGCCAAATGACCGTTCTCGATCTTGGCTCCCGGAACTGGGAGGCGGTAATCAATACCTGCTTTCTCAAGTTTAGCCAGCTCACGTTGACCTAATACGTTAGCAAAGCGATTCCAATCTGCGTTCAGCGCTTTATGGTTAACTAACTGAGTCTCTTGCGAATATTCGACGCCAACTTTATAGGTGTTTTCCCAATCCGCACGATGCCATGCGCGCTCAGCAGCGGCGAGCACGCGAGGGAATACCATGTATTCATACTGCTCATCAGTACGTACGGTTTCAGACCACAGCTGCGCAGACAGACCATAGAAAGGCTTACCTTTTACTTCGCCTTTACCACTGAAGCCATTGCCATCACGATCCAGTGAGGTTTCAGCATTTTGTGGCAAGTTTTCCGGTGCAAAACCAAACATCTTACGAGTGTCGGTTGCACGGGTAGCCCAGTAGTAGCCACGCTCTTTCGGGTCAGCTTCGTAAGGCATATCCATGTACACGTAGTCAGGGTTAGAGATGATCACATCGTAGCCTTTCTCAGCCCATTCGTACGCAGAAGCAGAGCCGCCCCAGTACAGTACATCCCAGAAGTTCACACGTGTGTTTTCGGTTGCGAACGCTTTTTCGCCTTCGCTGTATTTCAAGCCATCTTGCCATGCTTGGAAGTTAGGAATCCCTTTCTCGGCAACCAACTTAGACACTTGCTCAGCAAAGTAGCTTGGTAAATGGCCGAAATCACTCACCGCACCTGTTGCAATCAAGTTTTGGCACTGCGGCGAACGCGCAAATGGCTTATCTTGCTTGCTCAGGTCCAAGTTGCCTTTCCAACTTACTGGCTCTTGGGTATTCACATCTTGGAAGCCTGCGCCAAGCTTGATGTTTTTCGCTTCATCGCCACCAAAGTGCCATGTCGTCAGAGGCATACCCGCCGCTTGATGCATTGCCGCAATCTCAGAGATCACTTTATCCACAAAGCGTTTGGAAGAGTCCAAACATGGATTGATAAAGCTCATGCGATCATAGAACTGCACTGTGGTGACGTTAGAGGTATCTTGCGGATCCAGCAAACGGAACTCATTGGCCGCCGCCTCATTGCCCTCTTGCATTAAACGTTGGTAACGCGCCTCCATTGAAACCACGGCCGCACGAGCGTGCGCTGGCATATCAATCTCAGGGATCACTTCGATATGACGTGCTTTCGCGTATTGCAGGATCTCTAAATAATCTTGCTTGGTGAAATAACCAGAGCCAAAGTTATCGGCGTTTGGACCAGAGCCAAGCTGTGGCAACACGCATTCTGTTTCACTCGGGTCAAAACAGCGTTGAGCGCCGATATCCGTCAGCTCAGGTAAGCCCGGAATTTCAATACGCCAACCTTCGTCATCGGTCAGATGGAGATGCAGCTTATTCATTTTGTAAGCCGCCATTTGATCCAAGGTCGCTAGAATCGCTTGTTTCGAGTGGAAGTTACGCGCTACATCGACCATCACACCACGGTAATCAAAGCGTGGAGCATCGACGATTTCAATCTTTGGTAGTTGTGACGCATCTGCCATATCAACTAAACCCAGTAGCGATTGCATTGCGTAGAACGCGCCTGCTTGGTCAAACGCGGTCACTTTGACAGCTTTATCCGTAATCGCTAAACGATAAGCGCCAGATTTGGCCAGCTCACCTTTAAATGATTTAGGGTTGATAACCACTTGCGCTGGCATTACGCCTTTTAAGTTCACACCAAGCAGTTGTGCACGCTCATTCAGCGCTTGCATTTGCTCACCGTCAAACGCTTTGCTTGGCAGCGCGATACCTTTCGCGATAGAGACTGATCCGCTATGCGATTTCACTTGCAGTGGCGTTGGGATGAGTGCGTGTGTCACATCTTGCAGCGCAACATCACTGTTCTTTTCAAAGCGAGACAGCGCTTGAGCGAATACATTGTTGTCACTCGGAGTGCGCTTAAGGTTTTCACCCTCCAGTCCGCTGACAAAGCTTGCCACGTCCTCAGTATTTAAAGCCGCAATGACTTTTGGCTCGGCATCCGGTGCGGTGACAAAAGCGCGTGGCATAAAGTCCGTTTCAAACAGCGTCCAGTATTCACCAATCAGCGGCAAAGTCACCGTTTCACCTGCGGCAAAACCATCAAACTTATCGGTAGGTTCCAGTTTATGTAGGTCGCCGGTAACGCGAGTAATTTTGAACTGGTCATTACCCACATCGAGGATCAAGCGAATACTGTGGAAGTAAATAGCCCAATCTTTTGAATTGACCGCCCCACCACGGTTAACCAAGGTCATATTCACTTGGTTACAAGAAGCCCACTCAGCTTCTAGAGTTTGACAAGCCAAACCAGTATCCGCGCCGTGATTGTTGACCACTTGGTATTGCACATCCAAGTTATTCGCTAATGTGTCTACCACCTCTTGTGGTGACGTAGTGTTGAGTGCGCAGCCACTTAATGAAGTGAATACCGCGATCGAGATAAGACTCTTCTTCAGCATAATAATGACCCTAAATTAGTTAACGATGAGGGATGCTCTGCCTGCACCCAATCTCACAACGACATCAGCCAATGGCTTTACCTAAAATTCAGGGATATTTAGCGGCACTTTTTTCTAAGCGCAAAATTAATCCTTTAGCCAAGTGATCATGTTCAAACTTTACAAATTGACACCAAGATAAAAGTCTTAAATTTCAAAAATATAGGAGCAACGTCAAAATCGACACTTCATTTTTGACGAGATTTCTTCCAATCCAGATCACACTTAGCAATCCGCGTTACGCAAAGAAAGCCGATCGACATCACATAAGATTGCGGCAACAAATCGTGAGTTGGCTCGAACAAATCAACAAGATGTGAGCTTTATCATGATTCAAGCTCCGTCAAATCCGTTAATTCACTGCTAAAGTAACGTTTTTGCCGAACCTAAAGGAGTTCACGCATTCCATGCTCAAACGATTCGCTTGCTGTCTTTTATGGCTATTTATCCAACCTCTTCACGCAGAACCCTTGTACTGGTCGGCAACCAAAGGTTCGACACAACTCATCCTCTTAGGCTCTCTGCATGTGGGCAGCGATCAGCTTTATCCATTGCCTGACCAACTCGCACAAAAGCTAAAACAAAGCGCAGGCTTAGTCGTAGAGACGGATATCCGTCACCAATCCAACATCACTTTGCCTGCAACGACGGTGAGTAGTGAGCAGGTTTTAAGCGATGAACAACTGTTTGTATTGGATGGGATTGCGCAGCAACTGAGGTTGGATGCCCAGCAGATCCGCCAACTACCCCCATGGTCAGCCAGCCTTATCCTGCAAATGCGCCAATTTTTAGAGATGGGGTATCAAGCCGATCGAGGCATCGACCTTTATTTCATGCAACAAGCTGAGCAGCATCAACTGCCTATACTCAGTCTAGAAACCTTACAATTTCAAGTGGATCTGTTAGCGCACTTACCCAACTCAGGGCAGGAATTACTGGTGAGTTTGATCGATGAATGGGAAAACAATACCCAACTCACCGAGTGCATGATTGAAAGCTGGAAAAAAGGAGATGAGAAGAATTTGCTACAAATGCTCACACTCACCGGTATGTCTGCTGAATTGGAAGCCCAAATGCTCACCGAGCGTAATCAGGATTGGGCAGAGAAGCTCACTCACCCTCAATTCTTACCACAACAAGGCAAACCTTATCTGGTGGTCGTCGGCACTTTGCATTTGATTGGCAAGCAGAGCTTGCTCAGTATTCTTGAGCAAAAAGGCTTTAGCATCCAGCAGCTTAACCAAAGCCAAACGGCAAGCTGCTCATTTTTGTAAATAACCAAGCCGATACGCCAACGCAACAAAGCAAAAAGGCCCCAGCATAAATGCTGAGGCCTTAAATATGGTCGGTGAAGAGGGATTCGAACCCCCGACCCTCTGGTCCCAAACCAGATGCGCTACCAAACTGCGCTATTCACCGGAACGCTGCGTATGTTACTCGTTCTTTCTTGAAGCGCAAGCCCTGAAGCCAGACTTTCTGTTGAGTTTCTCTCGTTCGGTCAAAACAGCAGCAAAGCACGTAAAAAATGTGACTCATAACTCAACATTAGAAACATATAAGCAACCTATGCAACACAATTGATCCAGATCAGTGCTGAAAATATAGCCAGAATTTAACGTTAACTCGTCTTCAACACTTTGGAGGAAACATGGACTTCTGGCTCGATCTTCTTTTTGGTAATGCAGTTGGACTCTCTTCAATGATAGTCATCTTGGGCGCTTTAGGTCTTATGCTGTTCTATGGCGGTTTCTTCATCTACAAAGTGATGACGGACAAATCTCCTCACTAGATCGCTAGCCTCTATTGAAAGATAGAAAAACGCTATGCACCGGAGCCGACTGCGTGTCTGCTCCGGTTTTTTATTGTGCATTTATCTTCAACATCACTCCCCTTCCACGCACAACTCCGTGCAACTTGCTAAATGAGAAGTATATAATCAGCACCATGTGAAATAACTTTGATGTGCCGTTATGTCGCAAGAGGATTTAGAACTGTTTCAACAAATGATGGGCGATGTCAAAACCATCACCCATGATACGGTTGAACTCAAAAAAGCCCACCAAGTCACCGAAGCTCAACTGGCTAAGCGAGAAGCGGCAGTAAGCTTGGCAGACCATGACCCCGAGGCGCTATCCATCGATCATGCCCCCATGCTTAAGCCAGATGATATGCTCGAATTTAAGCGGGATGGCGTTCAAGATGGCGTATATCGCAAGCTCAGATTGGGTAAGTACCCTATTCAAGCACGCTTAGACTTACATCGAAAAACGCTCAAAGAAGCACGCAGTGAAGTGATCCAATTTATTCGCCAATGTATGGCGATGGATATTCGCACCCTACTGATTGTGCATGGCCGTGGCGAGCGCTCTAACCCACCAGCACTGATGAAAAGTTTTGTCAGCCATTGGCTGACTCAAATCAGCGAAGTGCAGTGTGCTCATTCTGCTCAACGTTTACATGGCGGCACCGGCGCGGTTTATGTCTTACTTCGTAAGAGTGCCGAGAAAAAAGCCGAAAACCGTGAGCGTCACCAGAAACGGCTTGGCTAAGTAGGTAAAGCTGTTAGAATGCGCGGATTTTGTGCACCATCCGTTGTGAAACGTTAGGAGATTGTATGTCCCAACCGACTGAAAAACGCCTCAATAAATTCATCAGTGAGACGGGCTATTGCTCACGCCGTGAAGCCGACAAGCTGATTGAGCAAGGGCGAGTGACTCTCAATGGCTTACAGCCAGAAGTGGGAAGCAAAGTCACCGAGCAAGATGAAGTTTGTATTGACGGTAAGCCTCTGCGTAGCAAAGAGCGTCCAATTTATATTGCTTTAAACAAACCCACTGGCATTACTTGTACGACGGAACGTGATGTTCCGGGAAATATCGTTGATTTCATTGGTCACCACAAACGTATTTTCCCAATAGGCCGTTTAGATAAGCCGTCTGATGGCCTGATTTTTCTGACCAATGATGGCGATATTGTGAATAAGATCCTGCGTGCGGGAAATAACCACGAAAAAGAGTACGTGGTTCGAGTCGATAAACCCATTACGCCTGAATTTATCCGTCAAATGTCTTCTGGGGTAAACATCCTCGATACGGTAACTCTGCCCTGCAAAGTGACTCAAGAGACGCAATATTCATTTCGTATTGTGCTGACTCAAGGACTGAACCGCCAGATTCGTCGCATGTGTGAAGCCTTGGGATATGAAGTGTTTAAACTGCGCCGCGTGCGGATCATGAACATCACGCTAGATGGCATTCCAAACGGTAAATGGCGTTATTTAAGCGAAGCGGAAGTGAGCGAGATTCTGGCTATGTGTGAAGACTCCAGCGGTACAGAAGAAGCCTCACGAGTCGCGCAAAGTGGTGACACGATTAAACGTGCGACCGATGCCAAGCTGTTTGATAGCCGTGAAGCCAACAAAGAATCCAAAGCGCGCCGTAACCCCAAAACCTACCATGGTAAAAATGCACAAGAGTTTCGCCATGCGCCAAATTCGAAAAAAGCGCAGCGTCGTCCGTCTAGCCCATCATCCAATACAGCCTCAGGCTCAAAGCCAACACCGCGCACCGGTGGCACTTTAAGCCTCAGAAAATCGAAATAAATTTCGTTTTATCTCCAAGCTTAACCCCCTAGCCTAGCTAGGGGGAGCTTTAATGCAAAAATGGGGGAAGTCTTGGCTTCCCCACCTTGCTTATCCATCACAAACCAACGACCTTATTACGCCCTTCGCTTTTCGCGGTATACATAGCTTGATCCGCGCGATTGAATAGATGTAACAAACTCTCATTCTGCTGGTATTGCACCACACCAATGCTGACGGTAACTTGTGGTTGGCTCGCGTGCATAGCAATCTCAGCGCGGATACTCTCCATACGCTGATAGGCTTCTTGCTGCGTCATATGCGGCAGCAAAACCACAAATTCTTCACCGCCCCACCGACACAAAGTTCCTACCTGAGCAATATGACGCTGACACAGTGCAACCACCCGTTGTAAAACCAGATCCCCCGCGGGATGCCCATAGTTGTCATTCACCTGTTTGAAATGGTCAAGATCGATCACAGCCAGACTTAAAGGGTGACTCTCTTTATTGGCCAAAGAAATAGCGTCATCGACGAGCTCTTCAAAAACTTGTCGGTTGTATGCTCCGGTCAATTTATCGCGCACTGCCATATCTTCCAGCCGTTTTTGATAGCCTCGAAAACTCATTTGCGCTAAACCAAGCACTCCCAACGCCACAAAAGCACTGATGGCTAAATTGCCTAATGTCGCTTTAAACCAGATGTCGTGATTAAACTCATCTTTCTGCTCCACAATGATGTACCACTGAAACTCATCGACCCAACGGCTATTGAGGTAGACTTTCTGTCCGTCCGCATAATAGCTAGCACCCACACTCGGAGAGGTCAGGATTTGAGTGGCTAAGGTTTTGAGCCCTTCACGCTGCTGAATCTGATCAAACCCCGGATGGTGAGATCCGTGTAAGGTCACCTCTCCCAATTCATTGATGAAATAGATGTGGCGGTTATACCGTTTTTGATATTTCTCGACTAATGCGGAAACCGCATCAGAGCTCAGCCCAACCCCAATCACACCGAGAAAACGATTTTCAAAATCAAACACTTTGTAATTCACAAACACCACGGTTTGCTGGCTATTCGCGGTATCTATGTCGATATTGACTTCAAAATTCTTATCTGGCGCGGAGTTTTTAACGCGATAAAACCAAGCATCATTCGGATTCGATTCCGATACTTGTTTGAGTATGCCTGTGTAGTGGTAGTAGTGACCGGTGCGATCCGAGATATAGAAACTGGAGATCGTTTGATATTGACGCTGAATTTCACGCAAATAACGGATGATCCTTTCTGGGTCTTGCTCTCCCGCCAAAGTCCACTCGCGCACAAACGTGTCTTGAGCCATTAATGATGAGATGAAGATCGGCCGGATCAAATCCTGCTGAATTTCCGAATAAATATTATCGCTGGTCAATGGTAGTGAATCTTTATTGATTTGCTCTTCAAGCGTGTCATGAGCCACTTTATAGCTGACTAAGCTCGTCACAAAAAAACCCAAAATAATCAGGGTGACAAGAATCCAACTAAATTTCTTTCGCGTCATAATGAGCATCCTGCTAGTACTGCTTACTTCAATCTTCTGCTCCATCAGTGGAAAACAGAAGCGCATCCTTTGTTCTAATAAGCGGGTGTAATGAGTGAAACGTAATCCATATACCATACCGAGTACTGGCTATGTTGCCATTAACTCTCGGTGATGCGTTAGGAAGAACTGATAGATGCATCAGTGCTGTGAGGGCTATTCATTTATCCGCGACTTTTTGGCAATGCATTGCAATAAAAGTAGGAATAGATCGCAAAAATAGACAGGGAGTGTCGCTGTTGGCTGTGGGGTATGGGCTATGGGCTATGGGCTATGGGCTATGAGCTATGAGCTATGAACGGTGAAAGATAATGAGGAAGCCATGTGCTTCCTCATTCAAAATTACTTAGTACCAAAAATCTTATCACCGGCATCACCAAGACCCGGTACGATGTAGCCTTTGTCGTTCAGCTTCTCATCAATCGCCGCCGTGTAAAGCTCAACATCTGGGTGCGCTTTTTCTAAAGCGGCAATCCCTTCCGGAGCGGCCACCAACACCAGCACTTTAATCTGGTTACAGCCTTTCTCTTTCAACAAGTCAATTGTCGCAATCATCGAGCCGCCAGTTGCCAGCATTGGGTCAACCACCATGGCAATACGCTCTTCAATATTAGTGGCTAACTTATTGAAGTAAGGAACCGGTTCAAGAGTTTCTTCATCACGGTAAATCCCGACCACGCTGATACGCGCACTTGGGATATGCTCAAGTACACCATCCATCATGCCAAGACCTGCACGCAAGATAGGCACAACCGTCACTTTCTTACCTTTAATTTGATCCACTTGCACAGGACCATTCCAGCCTTCGATCGTGACTTTTTCGGTTTCAAAGTCAGAAGTCGCTTCATAAGTCAGTAGACTCGCCACTTCAGTTGCAAGCTCACGAAAACGCTTAGTGCTGATATCGCCTTCACGCATCAGGCCAAGTTTGTGTTTTACAAGAGGGTGCTTAACTTCAACAATTTTCATGTCCAACTCCGGCTTCATTAATTTAAACCTGCGGATTATACACTCATTTTGTGGATATTTCCGACTGTAAAACCGGATAAAAATCTTACGCAAACGTTTTCCTTTTTGTTTTAAGCCCTGTAGAATAGCGCCGTTTTCATATCCAACTAGACCGAGGAACTTCCCCGTGAGCGGTAATAATCCATCTCTCAGCTACAAAGATGCAGGTGTCGATATTGATGCAGGTAATGCACTCGTTGAACGAATTAAAGGCGCAGTGAAGCGCACCCGTCGCCCTGAAGTTATGGGTGGCCTAGGTGGTTTTGGCGCACTGTGTGAACTGCCAACCAAATACAAGCACCCTGTTTTAGTCTCTGGCACTGACGGCGTAGGTACCAAACTGCGTCTCGCTCTGGATATGAAAAAACACGACACCATAGGTATCGATCTGGTGGCGATGTGCGTCAATGATCTGATTGTTCAAGGCGCTGAGCCGCTGTTTTTCCTCGATTATTACGCGACAGGCAAACTGGATGTGGATACGGCTGCTGAAGTCATTTCCGGTATTGCCGATGGCTGTTTGCAAGCGGGCTGCGCGCTGATTGGCGGCGAAACCGCGGAAATGCCAGGCATGTACGAAGGTGAAGACTACGACGTGGCAGGTTTTTGTGTCGGTGTCGTCGAAAAAGAAGAGATCATCGACGGCAGTAAGGTACAAGTGGGTGATGCGCTGATTGCGGTTGGCTCAAGCGGCCCACACTCCAACGGTTACTCGCTGGTACGTAAGATTTTAGAAGTCTCTAAAGCCGATAAGAATGAGCGGTTAGCAGGCAAAACCATTGGCGAGCACTTACTCGCACCGACCAAGATTTATATCAAATCTGGCTTAAAGCTGATTGCTGAACATGACATTCATGCGATTTCACACATCACTGGCGGCGGCTTCTGGGAAAACATTCCACGCGTATTGCCAGAAGGTACTAAAGCCGTGATCGATGGTAAGAGCTGGGAATGGCCAGTGATTTTCCAATGGCTACAGGAAAAAGGTAACGTGACCACTCATGAAATGTACCGCACCTTCAACTGTGGTGTCGGTTTGATCATTGCACTGCCAAAAGATCAAGCCAATGCGGCCGTTGCGCTACTGCAAGCAGAAGGCGAAACCGCATGGGTCATCGGCGAAATCGCAGCCGCCAATAGCAACGAAGCACAGGTAGAGATCAACTAAGCATGAAGAGTATTGTTGTTTTAATTTCGGGAAACGGAACCAACCTACAGGCGATCATTGATGCTTGTGCAACCAGTATTCAAGATGGCAAAGTGACGGCTGTGTTTTCCAATAAAGCAACAGCTTACGGTTTAGAACGTGCCAAACAGGCTGGCGCAGCCGCCTGTTTTATTGATCCCAAAGCTTACGAAACTCGTGATGCTTTTGACGCGGCATTGATGGAGCAAATGGATAAATTTGCTCCTGACTTAGTGGTGCTGGCCGGTTACATGCGCATTCTCAGTAGCGAATTTGTTCGCCACTATCTGGGGCGAATGATCAATATCCACCCTTCGTTATTGCCAAAGTATCCGGGACTGAACACTTATCAACGAGCTATCCACGCGGGCGATGAAGAGCATGGTACCAGCGTGCATTTTGTCACTGAGCAGCTCGATGGCGGTCCAGTCATTCTGCAAGCCAAAGTACCGATTTTTGAAGATGACACGGTCGAAGAGCTCACGGCTCGCGTGCAGGATCAAGAGCATCGCATCTACCCGCTTGTCGTGAAATGGTTTGTCGAAGAGCGTTTAGCAATGAAAGACGGCAAAGCTTATTTAGATGGCGAAGCGCTCGGCATACACGGTTACGCGGCCGAATAATCTCCAATCGAAAAAGGGTTGAAATCATTCAACCCTTTCTTTTTGTACCACTCTTTATTCCCAGACAACATAAACTATGTGATTGGGGTGAACGAACATAGCCAACACCGCTGCAGCTTCAAGTAGGAAAGGTATATCGCTTAGTCGAGAAGTTGGCTTGGTGCCTGACATCCGGGTCGATTCGGCGCAAAATCCACATCCATCAACACATGTGCATTGTCTTCTATCCGCTCTCCAAAATGGAAAAATGCGAATTGCCCCGGCTTCATACGCTGCCAAGTTTCATTACCGGTTAACGGTTGAGTCGCAATCACTGACACCACATCATTCGGCGTGGTTTCTTCTTGGAAATTGATCTCGACATCTTCATCGAGCAGTGCTGCACGGCCAAATGGGGCTCGGCGAGTAATCCAATACAAATGATTAGTGCAATACGCCATCACATATTCGCCATTAGACAGCAGCATATTAAAGACACCGAGAGCTCTAAGCTCATCGCAACACTGCGCAACATAGCGCAGCATCTCAGGCCAATCTTGTGGCCCTTCGGGGTAACGCAGCTCCATTTGATTCAGCAACCAACAGAACGCCAGTTCGCTATCCGTTTCACCGACTGGTCGATGGCGTCCAGTGACTAGATTTTGATATCCCGTCAATTGCCCATTGTGGGCAAACGTCCAGTACTGCCCCCACAACTCGCGGGTAAACGGATGAGTGTTTTCCAGATTCACCCCACCGCGATTGGCCTGACGAATGTGGCTGATCACCGCACGACTTTTGATCGGATACTGCTGAACTAACTCGGCAATTTTGGACTGACTGCTAGGATTGGGATCTTTGAAGGTACGAAAGCCTTTGCCTTCGTAAAACGCGATTCCCCACCCATCACGATGCGGACCCGTTTTCCCGCCACGTTGCATCAAGCCAGTGAAACTAAAACAGATATCGGTTGGTACATTGGCGCTCATGCCGAGCAATTCACACATGGTTTAAACCACTCCTTACTTAAACCAGTAGCCCGGTCAATACCGGGCTCTTGAGCGTAGGGTTACGCCATTTCCTTTTCAATCAACTGAATGATGATGTGGATGATCTTAATGTGCACTTCTTGGATACGATCCGCGTAACCAAAATGTGGCACACGAATTTCAACATCGGCCAAACCCGCCATTTTGCCGCCATCTTTGCCGGTTAACGCGATGGTTTTCATGCCTTTTGCTTTCGCCGCCTCAATGGCTTTTAGGATATTACCTGAATTACCAGAGGTAGACAGACCAAACAGAACATCGCCTTTCGCTCCGACCGCTTCCACATAACGAGAGAAAACATAGTCATAGCCAAAATCGTTACTCACACAAGACAGATGGCTTGGATCAGAAATCGCAATACCAGGATAACCAGGGCGGTTTTCACGGTAACGCCCAGTCAACTCTTCAGCAAAGTGCATGGCATCACAATGCGAACCACCATTACCGCAAGAAAGCACTTTCCCACCTTGCTTGAACGAATCAGCAATCAGCTTAGCCGCCGCTTCAATTTGTGCAATGTTGTGGTCATCACTCAAAAATTTCTGCAAAACGTCTGCCGCTTCGGTCAGTTCACTTCTAATTAAATCCTGGTACATGAGGCATCTCTCTATTGATTATTAGTTATCCGAACCCGCGCGCTTGGCACTTCAATTCAGTATCCACCTGAGTTTACCCAAACAAGCGAAGCTGTCGATAGTCAAAAAGCAAGATTTACTCCTCGTTAGCAAATCCAGGCATTCAAGAAGCGGCAAGAGTAGAGAGATTACTCTAGCGTGATCACTTTCGGACAAAATGCCGTTTTACATTTCATTAATATTTTGGTTACACTTTAACTGGTTAGACCACTAAACTTAGAGTCGCGATTTTCGTATCTACTGATAGAAAACGCGAGTCTGAAAAAGGATAAAACAGTATGGAAATCTTGCTCTCTACCTTAATCATGCTCTTGATACTCGGCGCATGCCTGTATCAAAGAACATCCCTATTTACCTCATTAGCAGCACTGACTTTCACCATGCTAGCGCTTTCACTGTTTGGGCCTGTTGGCTTTTTCGGTTGGGCGCTCTATTTGGCGGCCGTCGTCGTGCTCTGTCTGCCATCCGTTCGCCAATCGTTGATCAGTGGTAAAGCATTAGCAGTGTTTAAAAAAGTACTGCCCGCGATGTCACAGACCGAGAAAGAAGCCCTTGAGGCCGGTACAGTGTGGTGGGAAGCCGAACTGTTTAAAGGCAAGCCGGACTGGAAAAAGCTGCACAATATCCAAGCTCCGAAGCTGTCTGCTGAAGAACAAGCCTTCCTGGATGGCCCAGTCAATGAAGTGTGTGCCATGGTTAGCGACTACCAAGTCACCCATGAACTGGCAGATTTACCGCCAGAAGTGTGGACTTTCCTCAAAGAGAAGAAATTCTTCGCCATGATCATCAAAAAACAGTATGGCGGCTTAGAATTTTCAGCTTATGCACAATCTTTGGTGCTGCAAAAACTGACCGGTGTTTCTGGTGTTCTCTCCTCAACCGTAGGCGTACCTAACTCTTTAGGCCCCGGTGAGCTGCTGCAACATTACGGTACCGAAGAGCAGAAAAACTATTACTTACCTCGCTTAGCGGAAGGCAAAGAGATCCCCTGTTTTGCTTTAACCAGCCCAGAAGCCGGTTCAGACGCAGGTTCTATCCCTGATTTCGGTGTAGTTTGTAAAGGACAATGGGAAGGCAAAGAAGTTCTAGGTATGCGCCTGACGTGGAACAAGCGCTACATCACTCTCGCACCGGTGGCGACTGTGCTGGGGCTTGCCTTTAAACTGCGCGACCCTGAAGGACTGCTCGGTGATAAAGAAGAGCTCGGCATTACCTGTGCCTTGATCCCAACGCATCTTAAAGGCGTGGAGATCGGCAATCGCCACTTCCCACTCAACGTGCCTTTCCAAAACGGTCCAACCCGTGCCAAAGATCTGTTTGTGCCGCTGGATTTCATCATCGGTGGTCCCAAAATGGCAGGCCAAGGCTGGCGCATGTTGGTGGAATGTCTTTCGGTGGGACGCGGTATTACCCTGCCTTCCAACTCAACTGGCGGCATTAAAACTGCGGCACTCGCTACAGGCGCTTATGCGCGTATTCGCCGCCAGTTCAAACAACCTATCGGTCAGATGGAAGGGATTGAAGAGCCATTAGCGCGCCTAGCCGGTAACGCTTATGTGATGGATGCGGCAAGTAACCTGACTGTCGCGGGTATCGATCTCGGTGAAAAGCCTTCGGTAATTTCTGCGATCGTTAAATATCACTGTACTCACCGCGGACAACGCTCAATTATTGATGCGATGGACATTGTCGGCGGTAAAGGCATCTGTTTAGGCCCCGCTAACTTCCTCGCTCGCGGGTATCAAGGTGCTCCAATTGCCGTTACCGTAGAAGGCGCGAACATTCTTACCCGCTCGATGATCATCTTTGGTCAAGGTGCGATTCGCTGCCATCCTTATGTACTCAGAGAAATGGAAGCGGCTTATAGCCAACATTCTGATGCGGTAGAGAAATTTGATAGTGCCCTAGCAGGACACGTTGGCTTTGTGCTCAGCAACTTAGTGCGCAGTCTATGGCTTGGTTTGACTGATGGTTATGGTTCACAAGCCCCAACCCGTGATGCGACCAAGCGCTACTACCAACAGCTTAATCGTTACAGTGCTAACTTGGCCCTGCTTGCGGATATCTCCATGGCAGTATTGGGCGGTTCACTCAAACGTAGAGAGCGTCTCTCTGCCCGTTTAGGGGATATTCTGAGCCAGCTTTACTTAAGCTCAGCGACCTTAAAACGTTTTGAAAACGATAGCCGTCCAGCCGAAGATTTACCACTGGTCCATTGGGGCTTACAAGATAGTTTGCGCCAAACTGAAATCGCCATTGATGAGTTCTTGGCTAACTTCCCAAATCGGATTATTGGCCGCGCATTACGTGTACTCATGATGCCTTTCGGCCGTGTGCGTAAAGCGCCAAGTGACAAGCTCGATAGCAAGCTCGCGCAGATCTTGCAAACCCCGAGTGAAACACGTTCAAGAATTGGTCGTCACCAATACTTAACACCGAGTGATAACAATCCTGCGGGTAAGATAGAACAAGCATTGAATGTGATTTTACAAGCTGAGCCGCTGTTTGAAAAAGCATGCAAAGCGCTTGGTCAACGCCGCCCATTTATGGGGTTGGATGAAGTCGCCAAGCTGGGCTTAGAAGCCAAAGTGCTGACCATTCAGGAAGCGGCACTGCTGAGCGAAGCGGAAGCGCATCGTCTCTACACCATCAATGTCGATGACTTTGCCCCACAAGAGCTGGCCGCAAAAAAGCGCACTCAACGTAAAGCTGAAGTGGCTTAAGTTCCACATTGAGCAGTATTCACCACTTCAATAGCCAAAAGGGAGACAACGTCTCCCTTTTCTTATGTTTCATAAACTCAAGTGAGCCTTCATTCAAATCCGCTTGAACAACAAACCTCAAAGGGTCAAAGGGTCAAAGGGTCAAAGGCAAATTCAACGCCTTTACTTACCCTTCTTAGGCGGCATATTTAGCTGCATTTCCGGTACAGCAGCTTTTTTCATTTTGATCTTACGCAGTACAAACCAAACGGCTAATGCCAAGATCAGTACCACGATATTACCCATTATGATGTACATCATGTTACGGCTACGCTGCTCTTCGCGCATCTGAATGATCAGCAGCTCTTGCTCTTGTTTCAGGCGTAAAGCTTCCTCTTCTTCCTGAATTCGACGCACTTCGGCAATATTAAGTTCATCGACCACACTGTAGGTTTGATCGCCAATCGGGAAATAGAGTTCACGTTGTGAAGCAAGTTCGGTCGCCCACACTTTTCCATCCCAAGAGTAGTTACCAAACTGACCGTCATAGGGAATAGTCAACTTAGCGGTCAAGGATTCTTTGCCAGATTGCGCCTGCGCGATGTAATCATCTTGATAAGGGTGGCGATGACGAATATGAGCCACTAATGAACCGGGCTCAATCATCCCCTGCTCCCCCGTAAACAGCACCTGATGCGGTGCGCCCGTTAAGCGCGATTGAATGAAAGTGGTCGAAATCGGCGTTGGGTAAACTAACACCTCTTGCTCTTGCGCACGCAGAAAAACGCCATTTCCTGAGGTAATTCGTACACGGTATTTGCCCGGTTCAATCGCCATTTTTAAAGCCACAGTGAACACGCCATCGCCGGGCTTTTCATCAAGCAAAGTACCATCATCGGCAAATTCTCCGAGCACTTCGGGAATGGGTCGTGCTTCCTTAGCGAGAGAATCTTCATTTTCAACAAACTTGGTGAAGGTCACTTTGAGGTTGACTCGATCTAAAAAATCGCGCAATAGCAAAGGTTTACCGTCCGACGTTAAGCGTGCGGTAAATTTAAATTCTTCCCCTTGAAACACTCGGCTCGGAAAGACGTCGGTCGTGAGTTGTAGATTGGAGATAAGTTTGATGTTGTTTTTCGGTGTGACTTTACCGATTGCCTGCCAAGGCCCCGGCATAGGATTCTCAATCGAGATGATGTCCATCGAGGATTCTTGATACCAGCGCACATTTTCAGGATTACGCCACTGATAATACTTACTGCCATCAGGGCGAACTAACACGACTGGTTGAGAATCTTTTTCGCGGTAAATCACAAAGGTGATTTGGGTTATGGTCGGATCAACGCGAAAACGGTTATCGAGCAGCGACATGCTAGATTGTTGTGCCGCTAGACTACTCAAACTGATCAAACATCCCACTATCGCCGCGAGAATCCTCAACATAACCTCTCCTAACTACGCCATAGGCAAGTGCCACTTTTGGCCACTATGTCCAAACGATCTTGATGTGCTTGTAGTTCATCGGCGCTAGCCGCTAAAACCTTTAACGCTTTTCGCTCTGAACGAGCACGTTTTAACGATTCTGCGCTCAATTCCCCACTATTTTGCGTGGCCGATGAAAATTGCAGTGAAGTCTGCCCACCGGTCATCAATAGATAAACGTCGGCTAGAATCTCCGCATCGAGCAAAGCGCCGTGCAGGGTTCGGTGTGAGTTATCAATGCCGTAACGCTCACACAAGATATCCAAGTTATTACGTTTACCGGGGAAAATCCGCTTGGCCATCGCCAAGGTATCGGTCACTTTGCAAAAATCGCTGGTTTTACCGATCGCACCACCGAGTTTAGCAAACTCGTAATCCATAAAGCCGACGTCAAACGGTGCATTGTGGGCAACCAGCTCGGCCCCTTTGATGAAGTCTAAAAACTCCTCATGGACATCTTTGTACTCGGGCTTATCTTTTAGAAACTCATCGGTAATACCGTGAACTTCAATCGCCTCTGATTGAATATCACGATCCGGTTTTAAGTAGACGTGAAAATGCCGTCCGGTGAGTTTACGGTTGATAATTTCAACTGCACCGATCTCAATAATTCGATGCCCCTCATAATGGGGGCCGCCTTCGCGGTTCATACCCGTGGTTTCGGTATCGAGCACCACGATGCGTTGGTATTCTGCATTGTTGCTAGTATTCATCAGGATATCTATGTCAGACTATGCCAATTCTTTGCGTGACCCAATAGTATCAAATCATGAACAAACAGGTGGAAATTTTCACGGATGGTTCTTGCCTCGGCAACCCAGGTCCCGGCGGTTATGGCGTCGTGATGCGTTATAAGCAAGTCGAGAAGACTCTTGCTCGCGGTTATCGCCTCACCACCAACAACCGAATGGAAATGCTGGCCGCCGTCATGGCTCTGCAGGCACTTAAAGAACCCTGTCGCGTGATCCTGACGACCGATAGTCAGTATGTTCGCCAAGGGATCACCCAGTGGATCCACAACTGGAAGCTGCGTGGTTGGAAAACTGCCGACAAAAAACCCGTAAAAAATGCCGACTTATGGCAAGCCCTTGACAAAGAAACCGCTCGCCACCAAGTCGAATGGCGCTGGGTTAAAGGCCACGCGGGACACCGTGAAAACGAAATGTGTGATGAACTTGCCCGCCAAGCGGCAGAAAATCCCACTGAAGACGATATCGGCTATCAACCAGAACCCCAATAACAGAAGCTCAATCAGCAAAGCGTCACTCATTTTGAACCACAGAGACTCAAAATGAGTGTTCAAAAGAGCGTCACGGCTACGACTTACTATTAACTCGATAGTTGACCCCAATCGGCGATAATCTTCGCTTCAAACGCCATTTAGAACGAATCGGCTTGAGTGGGCAAGTACGTTTGCGCGCAACAATAAAGTACAGGCTACCAAAGGGCGAATTTGAGCCACCGAGGCCGTTTTCCAACCAAGTCCAGAAAGGTCGGTATTTTTGCATCGGAAACAAGGCGTACTGATCGCAAGCAACCACTTGGTAATTGAGTACGCTTAGCCAATCTTTAATCCGATTCGGGGTAAACATTCGCCCACTCCAAGGTAAGTTGTTTTTGCGCCAAGGCATCAGGCTGGCTAAGCCAATAAAACTGATTGGGTTAAAACCGGTGATGATCAGATAACCATCATCAATCAAGACTCGATCCACTTCCCGTAATAAACGGTGAGGATCGTTACTATAATCGAGTTGATGCGCCAAAATCGCCACATCAATACTCTTCTCCAAAAACGGCAGCTCATATTTATCGGCAATCACCGTATGCAACGGATTTTCAATATCGAGGTGTACTTGGTGTTGAATATTGCAGGTACAACTGGCAAGCTCACAGCTCAGACCGCCGAGCTTTAACATATGGTAACCAAAAAGTTTTGGGCACCATTCATCTAAACGGGTCTGAATAGATTCACTCACCCATTGGCCATTTTTCAGTTGTGCCCATGAGTGTGGATTTTCAAGCGCTTTATCACTGCGTGCTGGTTTCATTGCTCACCCGCTTCATCAAGGTAACCGGAGACAACTCATGTTACAGATCAAAAGCATACCCGCATTTGACGACAATTACATCTGGCTGATTCAAAATCGCGATCGCGACTGTGCTGTGGTCGATCCGGGCAGTGCTGAGCCTGTCCTCGCTTACCTTAAACAGCATGACTTAAACTTAAAAGCAGTGCTGATCACCCATCACCATCACGACCATATTGGCGGCGTTGCTGAGCTTGTGCATCAGTTCCCCGAAATCCATGTGGTAGGTCCAGCACAAGAGCCCATCCCTACTCTCACTCATCCGGTGGAAGATGGCGACCAAATCGAACTGTTTGATGAACGTTTTATGGTTCTCGGTCTGCCGGGACACACCTTAGGGCATATCGGTTACGTTGGCGATGGCAAGCTGTTTTGCGGCGATGTGCTGTTTTCTGCAGGCTGCGGGCGAGTATTTGAAGGCACGATGGAGCAGATGTTTTCTTCCTTGAATAAGTTGCTCAGCCTGCCTGAAGAGACTCAAGTTTACTGCGCACACGAATACACTGCCGCCAATGTGGCTTTTGCATTAGCGGTAGAGCCCGAAAACGAACAACTGCATATTTATCGTGATGAAGTGAGTCGTTTACGCGCGCAAAATCAGCCAACGCTCCCCACCACATTGGGGCGTGAAAAATGGGTCAATCCTTTTTTACGCACGCAAGAGCCGAGTGTGATTCGCTCAGTGGCTAGCCAAGTGTCAACGCTGGATCCGCTCACAATATTTACTGCATTACGTGAATGGAAGAATGAATTTTGACTTTTGTCGCTTGTCACCAAGACAAAGTGGCAAGTATTATCAGCAGCCATGAAGAATAAGGGCTGTGTTACATGCGAGTTAAATTCAGTTGGGTATTGGCGTTGCTGCTCGTTGGCTGTCAATCCCCCCAACCTGTGGATACGACCACATCAGATGACCAAGCGGTAAACCCGCCCACTCAATCTGCTACCGTGAAAAAAAAGCGTAAGCCGCAAACTACTGCAACTCTGCCTGCTGGCGAAACGGAGAGTGTAGAAGAAGAGCGCGTCGCGCTGACACCACAAGAACAAGACGATGTATGGCAACGCATTGCTATGCAGTTCAAGCTCGGCATCCCCAAAGACCCAAGTGTTGATGCACAACGCGAATGGTTTCTCAAAAACCCAGGTCACTTACAAGCGATTGCCAGTCGTGCTGAACCTTTCCTCTATCTGATCACTGAAAAAGTCGAGCAACGCGGCCTGCCGCTAGAATTGGTGCTATTGCCTATTGTCGAAAGCTCGTTCGATCCTTTTGCCTATTCCCACGGCAGTGCTGCAGGCTTATGGCAGTTTATTTCGTCTACTGGCAAGCGTTATGGTCTCAAACAAAATTTCTGGTATGACGGCCGACGAGATGTCGCCGCCGCCACAGATGCTGCGCTGGATTATCTTACTGTCTTGAACCAACACTTCGATGGTGACTGGTATCACGCTATCGCCGCTTACAACAGTGGTGAAGGGCGCGTCGCCCGCGCCATTAAAGCCAATAAAAAAGCGGGTAAACCTATCGATTTCTTCTCGCTGGATCTGCCTAAAGAGACCAGCGGTTATGTCCCTAAACTGATAGCACTAGCCGATGTGATTGCCAATCAGGAAAAATACGGTATCTCCATCCCGGCAATCGAAAACCGCCCAGTGTTAGCCACCGTTGACCCGAAAGAGCAGTTGGATCTTGCGATTGCCGCTCGATATGCAGGTCTAACGGTTAAAGAGCTGCAAAGCTTTAACCCAGCCTATAACCAATGGGCAACGGCTCCAAATGGCCCACATCAACTGCTGATCCCCGTTGAAAAAGTTGAACGTTTTAATCTAGCCATGGAAGAGAACCGCGGCAAAGGGATTAAGGTGGTTCGCTATAAGGTGAAATCGGGTGATACTCTCAGCACCATTGCCGATAAGTACAACACCACGGCTAAAGTGATCAAAGAAGCCAACCAGATTGCCAGCAACCAAATTCGTGTGGGTAGCTATCTGTTCGTACCAACCTCGGTGAAAGATGAGAAAGCGTATGCGCTGAGCGTGAGTAATCGCTTAGCCAAGACCCAATCCGTGCCACGTGGACAGTATCAGTTGACGCACACCGTCAACTCAGGGGAAAGCCTCTGGACCATCGCCAAGCAGTATAACGTGCCTTACCAATCTCTGGCGAAATGGAATGGCATGGCACCGAAAGATGCGCTGCGTAAAGGTCAGAAATTGGTGATCTGGAAAGACAGTAAACCAACGAGTGGCGTGATCCGCACGGTAACTTACAAAGTGCGCTCTGGCGATACACTGAGTGGTATTGCCAATAAGTTTAAAGTGAAAACTGCTGACATCGTTAAGTGGAATGATTTAAACAGCACTCAATATCTCAAGGCGGGTCAGCAACTGAAACTGTATGTGGATGTGACCAAATTCAGCGCATAACACTGCGCTGAATAGGCTAGTTGAGTTAAGCGAAAGCGAACCAACAGAGGATTATGATCAGAAGCGTCCGATATGGGCGCTTCTGCTTTTTCAAGCTGTAATCCACGATAGAAGACATGATCTAATGGCAAGCCATTGATAAACGTCGTGCGGTTATCTGGCGAAAAGCGCACTTCTTGTAATCCTACAGAGGCAAGCTGAGTACTTAGCAGCGCCATACGCGCCTCGCTCCAACTGTTAAAATCGCCCGCCACAATCACAGGACCAGTAAAATCACGTAGCTCATCCAGTAGTGCGGTCAACTGCTGTTGATACTCTTGGGTGCCATAAGTGAAGTTGACTGCGTGCAGATTGACTACGGCTAACTCTTGCCCATCACTTAAACGATAACGTGCGTAGATCGCCGATTTAGGCAGCCTCAACCACGGTTCAAGCTGAGTATAAGCACAAGCCATGGTTGGCATCACTTTAGCGAGATTAATCACTCCAGCCGCCTCTCCAAACGCTTCAAAAGCTCGAGCTTGGGTGCCATCCCACCCTAATAGATGAATCCACTCTTTAAACGCAGGCGTCATATTAGCCTCTTGCAGCAAGAGTAATTGCTGACCACGACTCAATTCGGAGAGCTGCGTTGACCAATTGGCACGATTTTGTTTATAGATATTCCAAACGAGCAGATTGAGCTCTCCATCAAGATCCAAAACTTCAGACTGCGGATGTTGGTAACACAACAGCGGTTCACCTTGCTGATTGCGTCCTATAGTGACTAATTCAGGTTGAGTCGGAATCGTGAAGATAGACCAGAAAGCGGCCAGTCCCGCCGCCGCTATCAACAATGGAGCCATCCAGTAACGTTTTTTCATTCAGTTACCCTCAAACAAAATAAGGAGCCTTAGCTCCTTATTATTAAGTAATCATAGGGGGGACGGATGCTTAAATTGCATCTTCATCCTCTTCACCGGTACGAATACGTACCACACGCTCAACGTTGGTGATGAAGATTTTACCATCGCCAATCTTACCGGTTTGAGCCGTTTCAATGATGGTGTCGACACAGCGATCCGCCACATCATCGGTGACCACAATTTCTAGCTTCACTTTAGGCAGGAAATCGACCATATACTCAGCACCGCGGTACAGTTCAGTGTGTCCTTTCTGACGGCCAAATCCTTTGACTTCAGACACTGTCATACCTGTGATGCCAACTTCGGCCAACGCCTCGCGGACATCGTCGAGTTTAAACGGCTTGATGATGGCTTCGATTTTTTTCATGTTCATCCCTTAAACGACTCTCAGTGCTCGGCATTATCTGTCAGCCATAACCAACAATCAACCAAAGTGCTTGAGTAATTTTTCCTTTTGTTACTCAAGCCACTATAGACTTTTCCGTGCTCCCAAAGCCATCTTCATCAGCTTACACCATGACCACACTTAGGCTGGCAGTAAGTTTTTATCGGCTAAACAGAAAGGATAATCCTCAGCAAGCTCACTGGGTGGGCAGTTAATCACTTGTTCATTATTGAGTCCGCAATCACGCATATAAATCAAGGTCGCAAAGCTATCGATCACATGGGTTGGATAGATAGGCCCGGCATCACGGTACGCTTCCATAAGAGGGAGATGGTCATTTTGATAGCAAGCAATTTTTTCAGGCTCATCAACAATCCAGCGAGGAAAGTAAATGGCACCATGCACGACATAATCCTCTAAGTTTAAGGTGAGAGCGACGCTGGTTCCAGTTGGCTCAGCCCAAGAAACCCGATAAATGGCCGCCCCAACTCGCGAGATATGCACGGTTTGATCTTTCACCCATCGCCCACCAACAATCCCAGAATGGACTCGATAATCTATGGTGGTCGCATTTTTCACATACAGCTCATAACGCCAACCCTGATCATAGTTATAGATAAAACTCTTCCCTAAAAATCCACTTAAATCATTTCGTTCAAATCTCATGGCCACTCCTCTACGACAGTTCATAATGACGATCGGGATCATTCCCATGCATTGAGAGCATAAATCATTGGAATTGGTTGCAATCAAAAGTGAAATGAATGTGAGATTTGTATGCTGTGCCACAACAATGCACAGATAAAAAGAGTGAAGGCTGAAAAAGCAAAAAGTCCGCAGATAACACTCGCGGACCTTAGGTGTGGGCACGTATTCATTGATAGGTGCCAAACGAAGCATAATAGAAGTTATTCCCGAACGACTTGGCACTGCAGGTAGGCAGTAAGTGGGTTCATCTCCATGAGCATAGGCACACTATGTGATAGAGATGAACGAACCTAGCCAACACCGCTGCCGCTTTAAGTACGAAGCGGATAATGATCACTTCAAGCTGGCGTAATAAGCAGCCAGATTAGCAATATCTTCATCACTGAGCATCATGGCTTGCGCTTGCATCACTGCAGCCAAGCCACCTGTGCGCTCTTTATTTTTGTAAGCTTTAACGGAGCTAATCAAGTATTGCTCACTCTGCCCTTTAAGATTTGGGTAGCCGGGAATAACGGCAATCCCATCCATGCCGTGACACGCTGCGCAAACCGCGGCTTTCGCTTGCCCTGCAGCCACATCCCCCGCCAAAGCGGCACCAGACATAACGCAGCCCCCCAAAGCGAGGGCTATAACCATTTTGTTCATTGCTTTCCCCATGTAATTATCCCTATAGATTATGTGTGGTTATGAATTTATTTTGGCACAGAATCATGAGATTTGAACCAAACCAACTCACAATCTTGCCCACTCCAATCACGATCTACGAATAAATCCGCGACACAGACCACTCTATTTTGGTACATGAGGATAGGGGTTTGCCGCCGCAGCCAACTCGGCACTCCATATTCTTGAAACAGTTTTTTGAGTTTGCGCGACCCCACCCGCCCAACAGGACAAGCCTCTAGCCCTTGCGGCTCAAAGCTAACCCATAATTGGCTGGGGTCATCGGGCAGCTTGATGTTTCCACCTGCCTTGCTGGTCAACTGAAGATGACCTAGACCTTGCGGCAGCGGCAAACATTGTTCAGGCACTAATGCACTGCGCCAGCCTGAAAGATCTCTTTCTGGTGGCACGAGGTACAGACAGTGCTGAAAACGGCGCACCTCAATATGGTTCAACTTTAATTTTGGATTGGCGTCCTCACTCGCCAGCGCCACCTCACACCAAATACGCTCCGTGTGCTGACGACTGGGCATCGGTAGCCTATGGTGCGCAAACCAAGCTCGGATCAGTTGTCGACGCATTCCCTCACTGCCCTCAGCCAGAACGGCGATCGACAATCCGCCCTCAGCAGTGATCGCCTTTTTTAATGCTCCAGCTAAAAACTCTTGCAGCAGCGCTTCTTGTTCTGCACACAGCTCAGCACTGCGCTGCACCGCTTGGCGAATGCTCGGCCAGCGCTCGGTAAGTACAGGTGTCACCTGATGGCGTAGAAAATTGCGCTCGTAGCGGATATCTGCATTACTTTCATCGATAACCCAAGTGAGTTTGTGCTGCTTGGCATAGGCTTCAATGTGTTGACGTGAGACGGTTAATAGAGGGCGGAGCAAATGCCCCTCGGCAAACGGGGCATAAGCAGCCATTGCGGCCAGCCCTTTTGGGCCACTGCCGCGCTTTAATGCGAGTA
This sequence comes from Vibrio sp. R-1, assembly GCF_035615595.1. Lineage (NCBI taxonomy): Bacteria > Pseudomonadati > Pseudomonadota > Gammaproteobacteria > Vibrionales > Vibrionaceae > Vibrio > Vibrio sp. R-1. The sequence goes on from NZ_WPDC01000003.1 coordinate 94,901, forward strand.
AAAAAGTTTCCAGTTGATCGTCAGCATGCTGCCCAAGTAACAACAGTGTCTGCGCATTCACATGCGGAGCAAGGACTCGATAACGCGCCTCTCGCGCCAATTTCTCAATACTTTCACCACTTGCCACATCCAACTGTACATATTCGATTTGACAGGCCATGCCGACTTCACGGCAACAGCGTTGGCAATGCTGCGCCCACTGATCGGCATTCGGGCTCAATCCATGATGAACATGAACCGCGGACACATCCCAACCAAACTCATCGCGTCCACGCGCCAGAAGGGCAAGCAGAACTTGCGAATCCACGCCGCCGCTCAGTGCGAGAAGGATTTTGCGAAAAGGATAGCGAGCTAATTGCTGCACAAAGTGGAGATAGAGATCGTCCATAAACCACAGAGAGTTGAGAAAAGTGGCTCAAGTTTACCCCTTGAGCCCAGAAAAGCCAAAGGGCTGGCCTAAGC